>DASXMT010000064.1:0-23940 GCA_036495505.1 Acidimicrobiales bacterium
CCGAACCCTCGGTCTTCGCCCATGAGATCCTGAACGGCAAGCCGTTCACGTTCCTGGACGACGCGCCGCTCGAGGAGCGTCGGACCCGCGCCGTGCAGGTGCGCCGCGGCCTCCCTCTCCAGGACCAGAAGCTCGCCCGCCTGGATGCCGCCGCGGTGGAGCGGGTCCGCGCCGAGGTCGATCCCGAGCCGCGCGACGCCGAAGAGCTGCACGATCTGCTCCTCTCCTTGGTAGTGACCCGCCCGATGGACCCGTACCGCGGCTGGTTCGATGACCTGGTCTCGGCTGGTCGAGCCGTGACGGTCGAGCTCGATGCCTGCGATGAAGGGCACAGCGCTGGCTCCCGCGGCGTCGACTCCCGCAGCACAGGTGGCGAGATGGACGATGGGCGGGGGTTGTGGTGTGCCGTCGAGCGACGTCCGTGGGCCGAGGCGCTGTTCCCCGCGGCTGCCTTCGATCCCGCCGCCACCCCGCCAGGCCTGTCGGCCACCGGGGCCGTCGACTCCGACGTGGCCGTCGCCGATGTGGTCCGCGGGCATCTGGATACGAGCGGGCCGGTCACCGTGGACGCCCTCAGCACGGCCACGGCGCTGAGCCGGTCGCGCGTGTCGGTGGGATTGGGACGCCTCGAGGCGGAGGGTTTTGCCCTCCGCGGCCGGTTCGATCCCGACCTGGGGGATGAGGAGCAGTGGTGTGCTCGACGCCTCCTGGCCCGGATCCACTCCTACACGCAGACCCGGCTCCGTCGTGAGATAGAACCGGTCACCGCGCAGGACTTCATGCGGTTCCTGCTCGAGTGGCAGCACGTCGCCCGGGGCACGCAGCGAGAAGGTCGAGCTGGGGTGTTGGCGGTGGTGGACCAGCTGCAGGGCTTCGAGATCCCCATCGGCGCCTGGGAGGAGGCGGTGCTTCCGGCGCGTGTGGAGAACTACCAGGCCCAGTGGCTCGACGACCTCTGTCTATCGGGAGAGTTGGCCTGGGGCCGCTTGAGCCTCCGCGGCGCCGACCAGGGTTCGAGATCGGATCGAGGGGCCTCGACCCCGTCCCGGGCCACCCCGGTCACCTTCACCCTGCGCGAGGACCTGCCGTGGTTGCTTCGGGCCGTGCGGGGAGACGCCGTGCCGGCCGAGCCGCCCCATGGGTCCGCACACGACCTCCTGGCCGTGCTGGAGGAACGGGGCGCCCTGTTCCACTCCGAGCTCCGTACGGCTACGGGACGCCTGCCCGTGGAGGTGGAGGAGGGTCTGTGGGACCTGGTGGCGCGGGGATTGGTCACCGCGGACGGCTTCCAGGCCGTCCGTTCGTTGTGGTCGGCCCGCGATGTGTGGCGCCGCCGCCGCCGTGACGCGCGCAGCCGCCTGGGCAGCCGCCGCTCCGCCGGTTGGCGGGAGGGGGGCGACGGGAGGTGGGCCCTCCTGCGGCGAGATGAGGACGACGAAGATGCCGATGACCTGGCCGAACACGTGGCCGCCCAGCTGCTGGCCCGTTGGGGGGTCGTCTTCTGGGACCTGAGCACCAGGGAGACGATGTCAGTGCCCTGGCGCGAGGTGCGGTGGGCTCTGCGCCGCCTCGAGGCACGCGGGCTGGTGCGTGGCGGGCGGTTCGTCAGCGGTTTCACCGGTGAGCAGTACGCGCTGCCCGAAGCGGTCGATCAGCTGCGCCGGATTCGCAGGGCGCAGCACCCTGACGAGATCGTTCGGCTGTCTGCGGCCGATCCCCTGAACCTGGTGGGCATCGTGCTACCCGGCGATCGGGTCCCTGCTGTGCGGACTCGTCGGATCGCCTACCGGGATGGGATGCCCTTCGAGGAACCGGTGCTCGGCCTGGTCGACGGCCGGCGAGCGGTCGGCGGCTGAGGACCGGAGCGGCCACCCAGGGACCGAACATCCGGTAGCGTTCCGGCGATGCCGGAGGCGAGCATGACTTCGGACCGGGCCTCGGTGGGCAGGAGAGGCCGCCTTTCAGTCGCCCGACGGAACCCTGGCTGGGACACGGTCCTCAGCCCGTCGGCGCTGACGCTGGTGGCCTTCGGCACGTTGGCCATCCCCTTCGCCATCATCCTGGTGCGCTTCCTGGTGAGTGGTGGCCACGTGTACCTACCCGATGACCTGGCCGTTATCGACCTGAACACCCGGCGGGCCCTGCACTGGCGTCAGGAGCTGGGCCCGTTCGACCGTTACGGCTGGAGCCATCCCGGTCCTGCGTACTTCTATCTGCTCAGCATTGCCTACCGACTGATCGGTTCGGGAGCCCAAGCCCAGTTCATCGGGGCCACCGCCATCAACGCCCTGGCGTCCTTCGGGGTCGTCTGGGTTGTGAGGCGGCGGGTCGGGCCGGCAGCGGCGGTGTGGGCAGCCGTGTGCGTGGGCTACCTGGCCATACAGCTGTCCTTCACCGGCGGCCAGACCGTTACGTACTCCGAGTCGGCGTTGGGCGCGCTGGTCAGTCCGTGGAACCCGACCGTGGTCATCTTGCCGATGGTGCTGTTCGCGGTCCTCTGTGCCGCGGCACCGGCTGGGTCGCCGCTGTCGTTGCTCGGGGCGCTGCTCATCGGGTCTTTCATCGTGCAGACCGATTTCTCCGCCGCCGTCATGGTCGTCGTCTTCTTGGTGGCCTCCGCGCTGGCCTGCGTGATCCTGGCGGAACGCAAACGCCGTGGGCGTATTCGACGCGTTCATGCCGCTGGGGACGACGGGGCCCATGGGGTCGACCGGGCCGACGGCGCTGATCCCTCCGGCGTCGGTCAGGACGTCGAACGAGGGGCGACGGGGAGGAACCGGGCGGCAAGCGGCCTGTCTGCCCGCGGCCTGTGGGCCAGGACGTGGGCCGGGCTCGGCCTCGTCGTCCTGGTGGCAATGTGGGTTCCGCCCCTGATCCAGCAGTTCACCACCAACCCGGGCAATATGACCCTGATCGCCCGCTTCTTCACCGGTCCCCAGTCGGCCCCCGGCGCCACCGTGGCCAATTCCTTCCGGGCCGCCATGGCCGTGTACGGCGTGTTGGCCATCGGCCCCTCCGAGGTGATGAACCTGGCTCTGGGGCGCATCTACCCGCACGCAGCGGTGGCCTCGATCACGGCCGTCGTATTGGTGGCCATCGGCGTGGCCGTGCTGGTGGTCGGTCTGCGTCGTCGACATCGCTTCGCCGTGATGCTCGGTGCGCTCAGCGTGGCCGGTGCCGCGGTCACCGTCTTTGCCGCATGGCGGGTGAGCGGGCTGGTCTATGGCTACCTGCTCGTGTGGGCGGTGGCTGCGCCACTACTCGCCCTGATCGGGGTGGGCGCACTGGTCCTCGCCCCGACCGACCGACCCGTCGCTGCGCCAACGCGCCCGGCATCATCCCTCCGAGTTGTCGTGTGTGGAGTGGCCGTCGTGGTCTGTGTCGTTCTCTCGGTCCATGTCGCAATGCTTCCGCCCCTCTCCACCGTGTCCGACCCTGTGGTCGGTGCCACCGTGGCCCTGGTGACGCCGAAGCTCACCCCGGGCCAGCCGGTGCAGGTCGTTGACGCCCAGGGTCCCGACCTTCTCGGGACAGAGCAGTACATCGGAGTGGTGAACCTGCTCGATGAGCGGGGGTACGACCCGAAGGTGAGCGGCTTCTTCACCGACCTGGTCGGCCCCGGGTTCCTCGCCACCGGCCACGAGCCCACTCAGATCTCGATCGGCCGGTGGACGGTGCGCTCGCCCTCACTTCCCGGCTTTGTCGGGCGTGTGGGGAATGACGCCATCACCGTCACCCATCGGTAGTCGTCGTGCCGGCGAATCAGCTCACCTGGATCCACCGCCGGAGGCCGGACGGGCGTAGATGGCGCGAGCCCGGAAACGGAGAGGCCGCTCGTTCAGCTCTTCGAGGTAGTGCGCCGTCCACCCGGCCATGCGGGCCACGCCGAAGATGGTCTGACCGGCGTCGGCCGGCATGCGCGAGGCGAAGACCAGGGCACCGATGCCCAGGTCGACGTTGGCGGCCGGGAAGTCGTGGCTCTCGGCCAGGGCCCTGATCGAGGCCACCACCGCCCGCTGCTCATCGGTGGCCAGCTGCTCGAACAGGTCGAGCAAGGGCTGGGATCGGGGGTCGCCGTCGCCATACACGGCGTGCCCGAAGCCGGGAAGGATGTTCATCCAGCGGAGGGCCCTGTCGGCGGCGGCCTCTGCGCCACGCTCGTCGGCATCGACCAGCAGCTGATGGACGAGCTGACTGGCCCCCCCGTGCAGGGGCCCGGCGAAGGTGCCCAACCCGGCCAGGACGGCGTCGTAGAGGTCAGCCCGGGTCGAGGCGGCCATGCGGACGGCCAGGGTCGAGGTGGCCAGCTCGTGATCGGCCAGCACCACCAGGGCGGCATTGACGGCCCGGACGAGCTCGGTGCTCACCGAGGGGGCCAGGCGTGCCGTCAATCGTGCCGCCAGCGCATCGGGGCGAGGCTCCGGATCGCCGTCGATGTGCAGCACGGGCGTTGCCCCACCCGCTCGCACCGGGAGCACGTCCACCACGGTGCTGATCAGGCGTCCGGCCGCCTGGACCACCCCCTCCGGACGCAGATCGGCGCGCAGCGGGTCACCGGCACCGGCCATGACCACGGCCCACCGCAGGAGGTCCCGGCTCGACAGGCCGGCAGGGGCGGTTAGCGGGAGGGGTTGCCAGCGGGCCCGGTCGTCCTCCCACAGCAGTGCGGCCACCTCCTCATAGGGGACGGTGGTGGCCAGGCCGGCAGTCCGGCGACCCCGGTAGTGCGGCCCGTCCGTGCGCAGCTGGGTGATGGCGGTGGTCACGGTGGCCAGCCGCGTTTCCACCTGCCTTCCGCCCCGAGACCGGCGGGCCAGGGCCTCGATCTGCTCGACGTCGAACAGGCTGCGCTTTCCGTCGGCGGCCCGCTGCGAGGTGAGCAGGCCGCGGCTGACGTAGGCGTAGAGGGTGGGCAGCTTCACGCCCAGCCGCCGCGCCGCCTCCTCGCTCTCCAGAAGCTGGTCCACAGCCCGATGGTAGTCCAGACGTACATTGACTTGATCAACATTTACAACCCCAGGTGGGGAGGTACAGGATGGGGGAAGAGCGATGCCGGCGGGGAGACGCCCACGAGGTGGACGAGAGGGAGTGGCCCGATGCCAACAGTGATACGAGATCTGATGTCGACACCGCCCGTGCAGGCCGACGGCGACGATACGCTGGCGTCGGTGGCCCGGCGCATGTCGGAGGCCAACATCGGATCGGTGATCATCGCCGAGGGTGCCGACGTCGTCGGGATCGTCACCGAGCGGGACCTCCTGCGGGCGGCCGCCGTGGACCGTGACCCGGCCACCGAGCTGGCGCGCCGGTGGATGACCGCCAGCCCCGACGTCCTCGGTCCCGACGAGGAGGCCGGCGTGGCCTGGTCGAACCTGTCCGACCATCACTACCGTCACCTGCCCGTGGTCTCCGACGGCGAACTGGTCGGGGTGGTCTCGCTGCGCGATCTGATGGGCATCGCCCGGCTCCGCCCCGCCGACGAGACGAGCGAGGACGTGCCCCGCGGACTCGAGGGGGTGGTGGTGGCCGAGACCGCCGTCGGGGACGTGCGTGGCCTCGAGGGGTTCTTTCACTACCGGCAGTACTCGGCGGTCGAGCTCGCCGCCCATCGGTCGCTGGAGGATGTCTGGTTCCTGATGGCTGAGGGCGTGCTTCCGACGGGCGAGCAGTCGGACGCGTTCGCCTTGCGCACGGCGGCGCTCCGCCCTATGCCACCCGGCCTGTCGGCGCTGCTCCCCGCCCTGGCCGGCCTGGGCCAGCCGCTCGATGTCCTCCGCACCGCGGTCTCGGTGCTCGGGGGCGAGCTCGATTGGCCGCCCACCCACGACGGCGATCAGGGCCAGCTGACCGAACAGGCCCTCCAGCTGTGCGCCGTGGTTCCCACCATCTTGACCGCCACCTACCGACTGCGACAGGGGCTGGAGGTCATCGCGCCCCGGTCCGACCTGGGCTACGCAGCCAACTACCTGTGGATGCTCGCCGGGGCCGAGCCGACGGCGGCCCAGGCCCGAGCGCTCGAGCAGTACCTCATCTTGACCGTCGACCACGGCTTCAACTCGTCCACGTTCACGGCCCGGGTCATCACCTCCACCGGCGCCGACCTGGCCGCCGCCATCTGCGGGGCCATCGGCGCGCTGTCGGGCCCCCTCCACGGCGGGGCGCCCAGCCGGGCACTGGACATGCTCGACGCCATCGGCACGCCGGAGAACACGGAAGCGTGGGTGCGCGACGCCGTCGAACACGGGGGTCGGATCATGGGCTTCGGCCATCGGGTGTACAAGACCGATGACCCGCGGTCTCTGTTCCTCCGGGACGTGGCGCGCCAGATGGATGCCCCCCTGGTCGACTTCGCCACGCAGGTGGAGCAGACGGTGGTCGACGTCTTGGCCGAGTTGAAACCGGGCCGTCGCCTGTATGCCAACGTCGAGTTCTACGCCGGGGTGGTCATGGCCGCGTGCGGGGTCACCCGTGACATGTTCACCCCGACCTTTGCCTCCAGCCGGACCATCGGATGGACCACCCACGTGGTCGAACAGGCAGCCCACAATCGCCTCATCCGGCCGGCGGCACGATATGTCGGCCCGGTGCCCCCACAGCCCGTTCCCGAGCGTGACCCTGGCTGACGCGCCCCGGGCGACCCTCGGTGACGGCGACCCTCGGTGCCGGCGTCGCCGGTGCCCCGGCACGCACGCCGTCCGCAGCCTCAGCTGCTGGGGTCGGACGCCTGGGTGAGGACCTCCTCGCCGAGCAGGGCCAAGTGGTCCAAGTCGTCCAAGGTGAGGAATTGGAGGTAGGTGCGGGTCGCTCCCGTCTCGGCCAACCGGCCCAGGCCGTCCACTATCTCCCCGGGCGTCCCGCACAGGCCGTTGGTTCTCAGGTCGTCGACCGACCGGCCGATGGCGGCGGCCCGGCGCTCCACCTCGGCCCGGTCCTTTCCGCAGCACACCACCTGGGCGGCAGAACGGACGATGGACGCCGGGTCGCGCCCGACCACCTCGCAGGCCTCGGAAACGCGGGCGTACTGGGCGGTCATCACGTCGACGGGGGCGAAGGGGACGTTGAACTCGTCGGCGTAGGTGGCGGCCAGCCTCGGGGTGCGCTTGGGCCCGTGGCCCCCCACGATCACCGGCGGGCGGGGCTGCTGGATCGGCTTGGGCAGGGCCGGGCTGTCGGCCAGTTGATAGTGCTTGCCGTCATGGTGGAACCGGCTCCCCACCGGTGTCGTCCACAGGCCGGTCACGATGGCCAGCTGCTCCTCGAGCCGGTCGAAGCGCTCGCCCACCGGGGGGAAGGGGATGCCGTAGGCGGTGTGCTCGCCCTCGAACCACCCCGCACCGAGCCCCAGCTCCGCCCGGCCGCCGCTCATGGCGTCCACCTCGGCCACGGTGACGGCCAGCGGGCCGGGCAGGCGGAACGTGGCCGAGGTCAACAGCGTGCCCAACCGGATGCGGCCGGTCTCCCGGGCGATTCCGGCCAGCGTGATCCACGCATCGGTGGGCCCCGGCAGGCCGTCGCCGGCCATGGTCAGGAAGTGGTCGCTCCGGAAGAAGGCGTTGAACCCGTAGCGCTCGGCCCCCTGGGCCACGGCCAGCTGCTGGTCGTAGGTGGCCCCCTGCTGTGGTTCGAGAAAGATACGTAGCTCCATGTCCACCGGTTTAGCGCAGCGTTGAAGGGCGGATCGAAACTCCGGGTTGGATAGCCTCACGTGATGGTTGCACCCCGTATCGCCGTCGGGCCGCGTCCCGGCTCGTTCGCCGTCGACGCCGTCCGGTCGGGCGGAGGAACCGTGGTCGATGTCGATGACCGCCCCGAGGCGCTGATGTGGCTCGGCCACGACATGGACACCCTCGCCGCCGTGTTGTCGGATGTCCCCGACCTCCGGTGGATCCAGCTCCCATCGGCCGGCATCGAGCGGGTGGTGGAAGCCGGCCTCCTCGATGCCCGGTTCACGTGGACCTGCGCCAAAGGCGCATTCGCAGAGCCGGTGGCTGAACACGCCCTGACCCTGGCCCTGGCCGGCCTCCGCCTGCTTCCCGAGCGGGTCCGAGCCCACGGCTGGGGTGCCCAGGGGGGCAGCAGCCTGTACGACGAACGGGTGACCATCCTCGGTGCCGGAGGCATCACCGCCGCCCTGCTCGCCCACCTGGCCCCGTTCCGGGTCCACACCACCGTCGTCCGACGGAGCCCGGACCCGCTGCCGGGAGCGAGCCGGACCCTGCCGCTGGCGGAGCTGCCGGATGCTCTGGCCGGGTCCCTGGTCGTGTTCCTCGCCCTGGCCTTGAGCCCCGAGACGACGGGCATCATCGGGTCAGCTGCGTTCGGCCACATGGACGAGCGCGCCTGGTTGGTCAATATCGCCCGTGGACGGCACGTCGAGACCGACGCGCTGGTCGAGGCTCTGGCCCAGGGATACATCGCCGGCGCCGCACTCGACGTCACCGACCCGGAGCCGCTGCCCGACGGTCATCCGCTGTGGAGCGTCCCCAACTGCATCATCACGCCCCACACCGCCGATACCACCGAGATGGTCAGGCCGTTGCTGGCCGAACGCATCCGCACCAACGTGGTCCGCTACATCGCCGGGGACGAACTGGTGGGGCTGGTCGATCCCGAGGCCGGTTACTGAGCAGCGACCGGGGCAGTCGAAGACCCGGGTCCTTCGGGCGAGGACCCAAGGAGGGCCACCGTCTCCGGCCATGCGAACTGCAGGTAAAGATGCACGTCGTCGAAGCGCAGGTCCCCGACGGCGATGCCATTGGGCAGTCGGCCCCACACCTGAAATCCCAGACGCTGATAGAGCTCGATGGCCAGGTGATTGTTGCCCCGAGCCGAGAGTCGAACGGTCTCGATCCCCGAGGTCCTTGCGTGGCCGACGAGCGAGGAGACGATCAGCTCGCCCATCCCGAGGCCTCGAGCATCGGGATGGGCCATGACCTTGGACACCTGAGCACGGTGGGCAAAGATCGGGCCGGGGTCGCGCCGCCAACAGCCCAATGCCTCCGGCCTGCCGTCGGCGGAGGCGAGACAGAGGGCGGCGTCGCCTCGCACCACCTCATCCAGCAGGGGGAGGAGCCAGGCATCGCTGTCTTCGGGCGACGGTGGCTCGAGCCAGCCGACCGCACCACCGAGGGCGGTGACGGCGTGGATGATGCGATGGACGTGGATCGACAGCTCATCGGTCGGGCTGGTCGGCCAGGTCAGGGTTATCTCGGGTGCCATCGTTTCCAGTGTGCCCGAACGCATCGAGGTTCGGTCGATCGGCCGACATCGGCACCTGGGTGGGGGAAATTCTTCCGTGTGTGAGCTAAAGCCAGGTAGGAGGGCCAGCGGGCCCGGGTGACCACCGGGACCGCCGGCCACGTCAGGGCCGACCCGCGAGCCTGGGGGATTGCGTGTCATACCCTCCTGCCACCATGGGCCACGCCATGAAGGATCCGATGAACTTGCCGTCCACAGGAGGTCATACCGTGCCTGCAACGACCCATCCCATCGCTGGTGTTCCCGTTGCGCCGCCAGCTCCCCGGGCGCCTGCTCCCGAGGCCTTCACCATCGACTGCGGCGACTGTACCCACCAGCACACCTCGGTATGCGATGACTGCGTGGTCAGCTTCATCGTCGGCCGCGACAGCGACGACGCCGTGGTGATCGACGCCGACGAGGCCCGGACGGTTCGCCTGTTGGAGCAGGCCGGCCTGGTTCCCGGTAGCCGCCATGCCCGCAAGGTGGGGTGACACCGCCATCGCCGGCTCGTGCAAGCATGGTGTGTGCCCGCACCCACCGCAGAACGGACACCGGACGCACGGGTCGGTGAGGCCCTGATTGCCGATCTGCGGGCGCTGGCCGAACGCAACGGGCTGGCGGCGTTGGGCTTCGCCGGGCCCGAGGAGTTCTCCGAGACCAGAGCCCACCTGATCGAACGCAAGGCCAACGGCCTGCACGGGGACATGCAGTTCACCTATCGAAACCCCGAACGTTCCACCGATCCCCGTCGGATCCTTCCCGGCGCCCGATCCCTCGTCGTGGGCGCCTGGGGCTACCGCCGAGCAGATCCCGAGGCCCCTGACCACCCCGAACATCGATCGGTTCTCGGCGCCGGGAGTGGGGAGCCCGCCGGCCAACCACATCCCAGCGGCCGGGTGGCCCGGTACTCCTGGCAGGATCATTACGCCTCCCTTCGGGCCGCCCTCGGCGAGCTGGCCGACCGGCTGCGAGCCGACGGATGGCAGACGCGAGTGGTCTGTGACGACAACGCCTTGGTCGACCGGGCTGTCGCCCACCGGGCCGGTATCGGATGGTACGGAAAGAACTCGCTGCTCCTCCTCGACGGCCTTGGGTCGTGGTACGTGCTCGGTTCCGTGGTCACCGACGCACCGCTCCCGCTGCCTGCCGTAGCGCCCACCGAGCACGGTCACGGCTGCGGGTCGTGTTCTCGGTGCATGTCGGCCTGCCCGACCGGTGCGATCGTGGCTCCCGGCGTCGTCGACGCCCGCCGGTGTCTGGCCTGGCTGGTCCAGGCCCCCGGATCGTTCCCCGAGGCGTTGCGCAGCGCCCTCGGCGACCGCATCTATGGATGCGACGAGTGCCAACAGGTATGCCCGATCAACCGGTTGGCCGAGCGCCGCACCCCACCGGGGGCTGCAGACCAGGATGCCGAACCCACCGTGGACCTGCTGGCCCTGCTGGCCGCATCCGACGACGAGCTGCTCGAGCGCCACGGGCGCTGGTACATCGCCGAGCGCGATCCTCGGTACCTCCGTCGCAACGCGTTGGTCGCCCTGGGCAACACGGGCGACGGTGTCGACCCTGCCGTCGAGGCCGCCCTCACACGGGCTCTCGCCGACCCGGACGCCATGATCCGGGAACACGCATGCTGGGCGGCCGGGCAGTTGGGCCGGCCCGACCTGGCCGGTGTGGCGTGACCCACCTGTTGGTCACCAACGACTTTCCACCCAAGGTAGGAGGGATCCAGGCCTACCTGTGGGAGTTGTGGCGACGGCTCGACCCCAACGACTTTGCCGTGCTCACCGCCTCGTCCAGCCCCGACCAGGAGGCGTTCGACCGAGACCAGGGAGCTCGGGGGGTTCGCATCGAACGGGTGTCCTCCGCCGTCCTGGCCCCCACGCCGGGACTCGTTCGCCGCATCCGCCAGAGCGCGGCACGGGTGGGCGCCAACCTGGTGGTGATCGACCCGGCCTTCCCGTTGGGCGTGATCGGACCCCGGTTGGGGATTCCCTACGCGGTGGTGCTCCATGGTGCGGAGGTGGCCGTGCCGGGACGGCTGCCGATCAGCCGCGAGCTGGTAGCCCATGTCCTGCGTCACAGCATCTTGGCCATCTCCGCCGGCGGCTATCCCGCCGCTGAGGCGCGCCGAGCGGTGCACGACCACGGCATGCCGCCGGCGGTCGAGATACCGCCGGGTGTCGACCTCGAGCGCTTCGCACCGCTGACTCCCGATCAACGGGCCGAGGCCCGCCAGGATCTCGGCCTCCCGGTCAGCGGGCCCCTGGTGGTGAGCGTCAGTCGCCTCGTACCCCGCAAGGGCATGGACGTGGTGGTGAACGCGGCCGTCCGCCTGCAGCCATCGTTCCCCGATCTCACCGTGGCCATCGCCGGCCGCGGCCGGGACTCGGATCGGCTTTCGGCCCGAATCGCCGAGACCGGCTCGCCCACCCGCTTGCTCGGCGCGGTGTCCTATGACGACCTGCCGCGCCTGATCGGTGCGGCGGACGTGTTCGTCATGGCCTGTCGCAACCGGTGGCTCGGACTCGAGCAGGAGGGATTCGGCATCGTCTTCCTTGAAGCGGCCGCGGCGGGGGTGCCTCAGGTTGCCGGCCGCTCCGGTGGTGCCGGTGAGGCTGTGGTAGACGGGGAGACCGGACTGGTGGTGCACCGACCTGGTGATATCGGTGAAGTCGCCACTGCGATCGGGCGACTGCTCTACGACGCATCGCTCCGCCATCGTCTTGGCGCGGCATCCCGCCGTCGGGCTGAAGCATCCTTCGACTATGACCACCTCGCCCCTAGGCTGGCTGCCGCGCTCGCGGACGTGGAAGGCTGAGATGCCCGTGCGCCCGGATGAGCGCAACGTCGAGGAGGAGGGCTGAACGTGGCGGAACAAGCCACCGAGCGAATGGTTGTCGCGGCCACACCGGAGCGGTGCTTTGCCGTGGCCAGCGACATCGACGCCTATCCCACGTGGGCCGGTGACATCAAAGAGGTCACCGTCCATGATCGCGACTCCGAGGGCCGACCCTTGCTGGTCACGTTCCGGGCGGCTGCGTTCGGTCGAAGCACGAGCTACACCTTGTCCTATGACTATGCCGATGCCCCTGCCGTCATCTCCTGGGTGCAGACGCGTGGTGACATCACCGCCAAACTGGACGGCCGTTACGTCTTTGCCCCCACCGACGACGGCGGGACCGAGGTCACGTATCACCTCGAGGTGGAGATGAAGGTGCCGCTTCCCGGCTTCATCAAGATGCGGGCCCAAAGCCGGATCATGTCCATCGCCCTGCGTGACCTGAGAGCGCGGGTCGAATCGACCAGTTGAAGGTAGGGGTCACCCTTCCCCAGTTCGTAGACGACGCCTCTGTCGCCGTGACCGCCGCCGCCCGGGCCGAGCAGCTGGGCCTGGACGGCGTGTTCTGTTTCGATCATCTGTGGCCCATCGGCCAACGCGGCCGTCCCGCCATCTCCATGCCGCCCCTGCTCGGCGCGGTGGCCGCGGCCACGTCCACCATCCACGTCGGGAGCCTGGTGGCTCGGATCGGCCTGGTCCCCGATGCCCTCCTGATCGATTCCTTCGCCAGCCTCGAACGGATCTCAGGCGGCCGGCTCATCGCCGGGGTCGGCACCGGTGACAGTCTCAGCCGCCAGGAGAACGATGCCTACGGCGTGCCCTTCGATTCCGCCGAGGAACGCCGGACGAGCATGGCCGTGGTGGCCCGGGCCGTTCGTGCCCTCGGCATTCCGGTCTGGGTGGGCGGTGGTCGCCCCTCGACCACCGCCTTGGCCGCCGAGGTCGGTGCCGCCGTCAACCTGTGGGAGGGCACCGCCGTACGGGTCGCCGAGCTGAGCGGGGCCGGTTACGAGGTGACCTGGGGTGGGCCGTTGCGGGGCGACGCCGCGGCCATGGCCGAGCACCTGCGGCTGTTGGCCGGCTCCGGCGCAACCTGGGCCGTGGGGGCGTGGCCCGAGTCGCTCGAGGCGGTGGCCGAGGCGACCACCCTGGCTCGGGCCGCCTGAGCGCTGCCGGGGGGGCCGACCCGGTGCGATGCACGGAATGACCGGGCCGCCGAGGCCGGGACGATCCGACCTCGGGGCGATGACCACACCTCGTCGAAGGGAGTAAGGAGCAGCGATATCCTTTCCGGATGGAGTTCCGTCGGATCAACGGCCTGCCCCCGTATGTCTTAGCCACCATGGACGCCCTGAAGGCTGCCAGCCGGCATGACGGCCACGACGTCATCGATATGGGATTCGGCAATCCCGACCTTCCCTCGCCCGACGTGGCTGTGGAGAAGCTGGCCGAGGCAGTGCGCAATCCGCGCAACCACCGGTACTCGGCCAGTCGTGGCATCCCCAAGATCCGTCAGGCCATCTCCGATCTCTACCTCCGCAAGTTCGAAGTGGAGCTCGATCCCGATACCGAGGTGATCACCACCATCGGCGCCAAAGAGGGGCTGTCCCACCTCATGTGGGTCCTCGTCGGCCCGGGAGACACCGCGCTCGTCCCGACTCCCTCGTACCCGATCCATATCTATGCGCCACTGTTCACCGGTGCCGACGTCCGGCACGTGCGCCTCGACGGGCCCGGGCCCGACCAGGGAAGCCCGTCCGAGAAGTTCTTCGACAATCTCATGGAGGCATGGGAGTCGGCGTGGCCCAAGCCTCGGGTGATCGTCCTGTCCTTCCCCCACAATCCCACCACCGAGTGCGTGGACCTGCCCTGGATGGCTCGGCTCGTCGATTTCGCCCGCGAGCACGAGATCGTGCTGGTCCACGATTTTGCCTACGCCGACATCGCCTTCGACGGCTATACCCCGCCATCCATCCTCCAGGTGCCGGGAGCCAAGGATGTGGCCGTCGAGCTGTACACCATGACCAAGTCGTTCTCCATGGCCGGCTGGCGGGTCGGCTTCATGGTGGGCAACGCGGAGATAGTTCAGGCCCTGACCAAGCTGAAGAGCTATCTGGACTACGGGACGTTTCAGCCCATCCAGATCGCCGCCATCGTGGCCATGAACGAAGCTCCCGACTACCCCAAGTTGATCAATGAGTGCTACCAGGCTCGCCGGGATGCCCTCTGTGACGGGCTCAACCGGGTCGGTTGGGAAATCACCCCGCCCAAAGGGACCATGTTCGTCTGGGCCCCCATTCCCGAGCCGTACCGAGAGATGGGTTCGCTCGAGTTCTCGAAGTTCCTCTTGCAGGAGGGAGACGTGGTCACATCACCGGGTGTGGGCTTCGGCCCCGGCGGCGATGGGCACGTGAGGTTCGCGCTCATCGAGAACGAGCAGCGGATCGGGCAGGGGATTCGAGGTCTTCGCAAGGCGCTGACCCGCCTGCGCTAGCTGCACTGTGTCCGCGAGCTGCACTGTGTCGTCCGGCCGCGTCGTCGCCCGGTTGGGGAAGTGGGCTGTTAGCCGGCGATCCGATCCCGCCCTGTTTCCCGGCGGTCGGTAGCCAGGAACCCCTGACGGCAAAAGGCAATTGCAGCCTCGGCCACGCGGTCGGGATCCTCGCCGCCCTCGAGCATGAAGACGCGGGCCAGGTGCGTGGTCACCCCCAAGATGGCGCTGGTCAAGACAACCGGGTCTTCCCGCCGGAGCAGGCCGGCGGTGATGCCGGCCGTGACATGGGGCAGCGCATCGGCGACCACCTGCTGCTCTCCTTGTCGGATGAGGGGTGCAAAACGCTCCTCGGTGCGGGCAAACTCCATGAGCATAAACAGGTGCCGATTGTCGCCGAGCCAGCGGATGGCAGCCCGGATCCCCTGTTCGATGCGGCGGGCCGGATCGTGCTGATCGGCGATCGCTTCCCGTTGGGCCAGCCGCAACCCGAACTGGGCATTGGTCAGGATCTGGCGGAACAGCTCGTCTTTCGAATCGAAGTACCAGTAGAAGACGCCCTTGCCCACACCCAACCCGTCGACGATGTCGGTCACCGATGTCGGGTGATAGCCCTGGGCGGCAAACCGGTGCGCGGCGAAGTCGATCAGGTCGCTCCGGCGCTGGGCCCCTTTGGGCGTATGTCGGCGAGTGACGATTGAACCGACGCTACGGGCGAGCCCGTGGCCCGGTCAATCGAGCAGAGCCGGCTGGGGAGCGGGTGGGTGGCCTCCGAATCACCAGTTCGTGGCCGGCTCCGGGGCTGAGACCCGGTTCGCCCGCCACGGTCCGAGAGAGAGTGCACCGTCACACGGGCAGCGATACCGTTGCCCCATGGCCTATTGGATCTTGAAAGTGATCCTCACGCCGGTGTTCTACGTCCTGTGGCGGGTCAACGTGGAGGGCCGTGAGCACGTCCCTCGCCAGGGCCCGGTGGTGCTGGCCGCCAACCACCAGTCGTTTTGTGACTCGTTCTTTCTTCCGTTGGTGATGCGCCGGCGGGTCACTTATGTGGCCAAGGCCGAGTACTTCGAGAGCTGGCACACGTCGTGGTTCTTCCGGGCTGCCGGGCAGATTCCTATGAACCGCGGTGGGGGTGACGCCTCCCAGCGGGCTTTGGATACAGCCAGAGACGTCTTGAACGGCGGCTCCATCCTCGGGATCTACCCGGAGGGCACCCGGGCCCCCGATGACCGGCTCCACAAGGGTCACACCGGTGTGGCCCGATTGGCCCTCGGGTGCGGTGTTCCCGTGATTCCTGTGGGCCTGATCGGTACGCGTGGGGTGCAGCCTCCCGGCAGTCGGCTCATGCGGCCCTTCCATGCGGTGACCGTCCGCTTCGGCCCACCGCTCGATGTCGCCCGGGTCGAACCGAGCGAGCCCAGCCAGAACGGCTCGCACCAGAACGGCTCGCACCAGAACGTAGAGCCGGACTCGGATCAGCTGCGAGCAGCCACTGACGAGCTCATGCGAGCCATCGCCACCCTCTCGGGACAGGAGTACGTCAATCAATATGCCACTCGGGCGCCTGCCCGTAATGGATCGGAAACGGCTCGTTCACACTGAGCGCCTAGCGTGTCGGTGTGGCCAATTATTTGATCCGGGTTCATCTCCCGGACCGGCCGGGGGCGTTGGGTGCGGTGGCCAGCCGGATCGGTGCCGTCGGCGGAGACGTCGTCTCCATTGACATTCTTCAGCGCGAGCAGGGGTCGGTGATCGATGACTTCGGGGTGGAGCTGGCCGGCGAGGATCTCGTCGAGCTGCTCCGATCAGAGATCCTCGAGGTGGACGGGGTCGTGGTGGAAGCACTTCGCCTCATTGACGGCCCGGTTCCTGACCGCCATGCCGAGATCTTGGACATCGCCACCTCCCTGTTCCATCAGACCTCGCCTACGGGCGTGCTCGAGTACCTGACCAATCGAGCGTGCGAGAGCGTGAACGCATCGTTCGCAGCCGCCCTCGACCCGCTGGCCCCGTGGCCTACTGCGGTGTCCGGAGCTGTTCCGCCCGATGACGAGCTCCGGGACCTCGCCGTTACCCTCCGGGCGGCAGAGGACGCAGGAGAACGACCTGAAGTCGGTGCCGACTGCGCCAGGCTCCGGCTCGCCGGTGCGCTCTTGGTTGTCGGGCGGCCCGACATGCCCTTCCGAAGGCGAGAGCGGACTCGGATCGCCACCATGGCCGAGCTGGCCGATCACCGGTGGCGTGAGTTGACGTCGCGGTCGAACGTGGGCTGAGCGGTCGGGGGCACGTGGGCCGCCGGTCAGGGGAGGGCCCAGTGGCGTGATCGGTCGACCGCCCTCGACCACCCGGTGTGTCGCTGATCGGCTTCCTGGCGCGAGGAGGCCGATACGAACGAGGCGTCTTGGCGCCAGAGCCCCGACAGCTCCTCTTGTGTGCCCCACACGCCCTCGGCCAGCCCGGCCAAGGTGGCCGCGCCGAGTGCGGTGGTCTCGGTCACCGTGGGTCGGGCGACCGGGACATCGGTTTGATCGGCTTGGAGTTGCAACAACAGGTCCATGACCGACGCTCCTCCGTCGACGCGCACCTCGGTGACGGAACGACCGACCCCGGCGCCCATGGCGTCGAGCACGTCACGCACTTGGAAGCTCATGGCCTCCACCACGGCCCGGGCCACGTGGGCCCGGCCGGTCCCACGGCTCAGCCCGACAATCGTCCCCCGTGCGTAGGGATCCCAGTGGGGGCTGCCAAGGCCAGTGAACGCCGGGACCACGTAGACGCCCTCGGTGTCGTCGATGGTCGCGGCCAACGGCTCGAGGGCGGCGGCCCCGTCGATGACGCCCAGGCCGTCGCGCAGCCACTGCACGGCGGCACCGGACACGAACACCGATCCCTCCAGGGCGTAGGCCACCGCCGAACCGGCCCCTGCCGCGCTTCCCAGGTCCCAAGCCAAGGTGGAGAGCAAGCCGTCGACGGGGGCGGGGCACTCGGCTCCCACGTTCATGAGCACGAAGCTCCCGGTTCCGTAGGTGGCTTTGGCCATCCCCGGCTCGAAGCAGACCTGTCCGAACAGAGCGGCGTGCTGGTCGCCGGCCACGCCGCTGATGGGCACGCCGGCAAGGGGGGAGTCGCCACCAACGGCGGTGGCCGACACGGCGGCGAAGCGGCCGGACGAGGGCCGCACCTCGGGCAGGTTGCCCATCGGGAGGTCGAAGAGGTCGCACAGGTCGGCGGACCACCGACGGTCCACGATGTCGTAGAGCAGGGTGCGACTGGCGTTGGTGGCATCGGTGGCGAACAGCCCATCGGTGGTGCCGCCGGTCAGGTTCCAGAGCAGCCAGGCGTCCACCGTCCCGAGGGCCAGATCGGGAGATGGATCGACGCCTCCGTGTCGGAGCATCCAGCGCATCTTGGTCGCCGAGAAGTAGGGGTCGAGGATCAGGCCGGTCCGCGCCCGGACGAACGGCAGGTGCCCTGCCTCGACGAGTGAGTCGCAGTCGGCCGCAGTGCGGGAGTCCTGCCAGACGATGGCCTTCTGCCGCGGGCGCCCGGTGTGACGGTCCCAGGCCACGACCGTCTCCCGCTGGTTGGTGATCCCGATGGCAGCCGGGATCCGGCCGGTGTCGTCCAACCGGCCGGCCACCTCGGTCAGGGTGGCGGCCACGCTGTCCCAGATCTCCACCGGGTCGTGTTCGACCCAGCCCGGTCGGGGAAAGTACTGGGTGAGCTCCCGATAGGCGAGGTCGACCACCGATCCTTGGAGGTCGATGACCACTGAGCGCACGCCGGTGGTGCCCGCATCGATGGCGACCACAACCGGGGAACGAGGTGTGGAGGCGGGCACAGCTGGACTGTAGCGACGGACAGCGGACGCGGCGAGGCGCCCAGGTGTTCGCGCCCGGCAAAATATTGGCAGTTCTTCGCGAACCCCCGCCGAACTGGAGCGACCGTCGCCTTACCGGGTCAAAAGCGGGAAAAGATCATTGACAGGGATGTAACTACGCTGCTGTAATGAACCCACTATCTCGTGGCCTGGGGGAGGTCGAACCACAACATGTTGTGGTATCAGTGTCTGCCCACGGTAAACTGCAGGGGGTCACGGGGTCAAGCGGCGGGACCGGACAACGGCTTCGTCGACCGTGCGACAGAGAGGTGCACCACATGGCAATCGCCCCGCAACGGACCGGAATCGGCATCCGGCGCCATTTCACCACCGCCGGTGTCCACCCATACGACAGCGTGGCGTGGGAGCGGCGGGATGCCCGGATCACCAATTATCGGGACGGTACCGTCGCGTTCGAGCAGTTGGGTGTGGAGGTGCCCGAGCACTGGAGCCTCAACGCCACCAACATCCTGGCCCAGAAGTACTTTCGCGGGACCCCGGGCACACCGGAGCGGGAATGGTCACTGCGACAGGTGACCGACCGGGTGGTCGACACCATCACCGCGTGGGGCACGAAGGACGGGTACTTCGTCGATGACGAAGAGGCCGAGATCTTCAGGGCGGAGTTGAAGCACCTCGTCATCCATCAGATGGCCGCGTTCAACTCGCCGGTGTGGTTCAACATCGGCGTGGCCGGGGTGCCGCAACAAGGCTCGGCGTGCTTCATCCTGGCCGTGGAGGACAACATGGACTCCATCCTCAACTGGTACACCGAAGAAGGGGTGATCTTCAAGGGCGGATCGGGCGCCGGGGTGAATCTGTCCCGTATCCGTTCCTCTCATGAGTACCTCAAGGGTGGCGGTACGGCTTCGGGCCCGGTCAGCTTCATGCGGGGGGCGGACTCCTCGGCCGGCACCATCAAGTCAGGGGGCAAGACCCGCCGTGCGGCCAAGATGGTCATACTCGACGTCGATCACCCCGATATCGAGGACTTCATATGGTGCAAGGCCATCGAGGAGCGCAAGGCCCGGGTGCTGCGGGACGCCGGCTTCGACATGGACCTCGACGGCAAGGACTCGATCAGCCTCCAGTACCAGAACGCCAACAACTCGGTCCGGGTCACCGACGACTTCATGGAAGCGGTGGTGGACGGCCGGGAGTGGCCGCTCACGGCGCGGGGCGACGGAGCGGTGGTGCGGAGCGTGCCGGCGCGGGGTCTCTTCCGCCAGCTGGCCCAGGCCGCCTGGGAGTGCGCCGACCCCGGCATGCAGTTCGACACCACGATCAACAAGTGGCATACGGCGTCGAACACCGGTCGGATCAACGGAAGTAACCCTTGTTCGGAATATATGCACCTCGACAACTCGGCGTGCAACCTGGCCAGCCTCAACCTGATGAAGTACCTGAATGACGACGACTCATTTGACGTAAATGGGTTCAAGTCGGCCGTCGAGGTCATCTTCACCGCCCAAGAGATCATCGTCGGCAACGCCGACTACCCGACGGACAAGATCGCTGAGAACTCGAGGTTGTTCCGCGAGCTGGGCATCGGGTACGCCAACCTGGGTGCCCTGCTCATGGCCCAGGGGCTTCCCTACGATTCCGATCAGGGTCGGGCGTGGGCTGGAGCCATCACCGCGCTGATGACCGGGCACGCCTATGCCACCTCGGCCCGTACCGCCGCTCGCATGGGACCCTTCGCCGGCTTCCACGAGAACGAGGGTCCGATGCTCAACGTGTTGCGCATGCACCGGGACGCGGTGGCCGCCATCGACGAGGAGCAGGTGCCTACGGACGTGTTGTCGGCCGCCCAGGAGGCGTGGGACAGTGCCGTGGAGCTGGGGGACCAGTACGGGGTGCGGAACTCGCAGGCCAGCGTGCTCGCTCCCACCGGGACCATCGGCTTGCTGATGGACTGCGACACCACCGGGGTCGAGCCTGATCTCGGACTGGTGAAGACCAAGAAGCTGGTGGGCGGGGGCACCATGTCCATCGTGAACCAGACGGTTCCCCGGGCCCTCGAGCAGCTGGGCTATGCACCCGATCAGGTGAGTGAGATCATCGCCTACATCGACGAGCACAAGTCGATCGTGGGAGCTCCGTACCTGTCGGCTGAGCACCTGGATGTGTTCGCATGTTCCATGGGCGACAACACCATCCACTACCTCGGCCACGTTCGCATGATGGGTGCGGTCCAGCCCTTCATCTCCGGCGCCATCTCCAAGACGGTGAACCTCCCCGAGGACGTCACTGTCGAGGACGTGGAGCAGCTCCACGTCGACGCCTGGCGGATGGGGATCAAGGCCGTTGCCGTGTACCGGGACAACTGCAAGGTGGGCCAGCCGCTGTCCACGACCAAGAAGGAGGGGGCGGACGACGTTCCCCCGGGGTCGGAGGCAGAGGCCCACGCCCGAGAGCTGGCCGACAAGATCGCCGGTCTCGAGGCGGCTCTGGTCCACGAACAGCAGCGTGTCGGCGAGACCGTGGTGGTCGGCGCGGTGCGCGAGCGCCTGCCCCGCCGGCGCAAGTCGAGCACGTTCGCCTTCCGGGTGGCGGACTGCGAGGGATATGTCACCGTGGGCGAGTACGAGAACGGTTGTCCGGGCGAGGTGTTCATGAAGGTGTCGAAGCAGGGGTCCACCCTGGCCGGCATCATGGACGCCTTCTCCATCTCGGTCAGCCTGGGTCTGCAGCACGGTGTGCCCCTGGCCACCTACGTGCGCAAGTACACCAACATGCGCTTCGAACCGGCGGGCATCACCGACGACGTCGATCTGCGCATCGCCACCAGCCTGGTGGACTACATCTTCAGGCGGTTGGCCCTCGACTACCTTTCGGTCGACGAGCGGTCCGAGCTCGGAGTGTTGTCGACGTCGGAGCGTATGCAGCCCACGCTTCCCGGCGTCGAGGAGACAGCGACCCAGTCCCACGGGGTGGTCGAGGACAGCTCGGTCGACCCGGTGACGACCACGGTGGTGGAGTCGAGCGCCCCGGCGCCAACCCAGGTCGCCCATCCCTCCCTGTCATCCAATCAGGACGGCCCGATCGCCCGGGTCGAGCCGCGGGATGCGCCCTACTGCTATCAGTGCGGCAACGCCATGCAGCGGGCCGGCTCGTGCTACGTGTGCGGGAGCTGCGGGACGACCAGCGGCTGTTCGTAGGTCGACCCCGACGAGGCTGCATCTCGGGGGCGGACCCACCGGGTCGGCATTCGATTGGCCGCCCTCGAGATGGCTCAATCCGTGGTGGCCTTCAGCTGCTTCAGCCCGAGCAGGTCGAGCACGATCACCGGTATGACCGTGGCCGTGGCGATGGCCACCCCACGACGCCCAACGAGCCGGGTGCTGGCCAGGCCGGCCACGAAGTCGATCGTGTCGCTCACCAGCCCGGCCCGAACCCACCGTTGCAGGTCAGTAGCGTTTCCGGACCGTTCGGCGGCCAGCGTTCCCAGTCCGAGGGCCAGGTCCCGGACACCGATGGTCCGAGCGAACAGAACCAGCGTGCCCGAGGACTCGTCTTCTACGAATCGGTCCACGAACATGCCCGGTGCACCGGCAAAGAGCACGCCGACGCCGACCCTGATCCAGCCCACTGTCCCCGAAGCGGTCAATCGCACCGGTGCGAGCCTACTTGGCGTCCACCGATCGCGTCCTCATCACCACCCGACCGTTGGCCACGCGCACCCCTTCGGAGCGCAGCAACTGGGCGTGCTCTCGCTCGTGACCCGGCACCAGTCGGCCGGTGCTGGTCACCACCCGCCACCACGGCAGCCCGGTGCTACCTCGGGACAAGAACGTGCCCACGGCACGGGCTGCGCCGGCGTGGCCGGCTTCGAGGGCCACCTCCCCGTAGGTCATGACCGTTCCGGAGCCGAGGCCCTCGAGCACCCGACGCACGTCGTCTTCGAACTCTTGTCGGGCCACCTGGTTCCCTCCTCGATCACCCGATCTGATCACGGGGATGGTGAGCCGGGCCTGTGTGAGCGGCATCGCCAGCCCCGCCCGATGGTGCGGTCAGGCCACGTCCGCCGCGGAGCCGGCCGCCTCGAGGGCGGACTCGATGCATCGCACCAGTTCCCGGGCTGACTCGGCACTCAGCTCCACCGCCACCCTGGCACCCGGGCCGGCGGTGTTGTCCACGAAGTCGATGTTGAGCGTGTGCTCATAGGGCGCATGGAAGGGATGGTCGAAGTACACAGTGGCCGAATTCAGGCGGAACCAGCCCTCGGGGCCTTTGCCGCTGCCGGCAATGTCGGTCTTCTCAGTCACGTAGGAGCACATGGGATCCTCCTCTCAGGACGCCAGGTAGCGGTCGAACCAGGTCCAGATCCGCTGCCAACCGTCGTTGGCCGCTTCGGGCCGATACATGGTTCGGTCGACGGCGAAGAAGCCGTGGCCCGCGTTCTCGTAGCTATGGAACTCGTAGGTCTTGTCGTGCTCCTTCAGCGCCGATTCGAGCGTGTCCACGTCCGCGGGTGATGGCGCCTGGTCCTCAGCTCCGAACAGCCCCAGGAGCGGTGAGGACAGGTCACCGGTGAGCCCCACCACCGGCTCCATCTTCACCGGGAATCCTTCCGGGGGCGATCCGACCACGAACGCCCCGTAGCAGTCGACGGCGGCGTCGAAGGGCAGCCGACATGCGCTCATGTAGGACTGCCGACCTCCGGAGCAGTAGCCGATCACGCCGACCTTGCCGTTGGAGTTGACCAGCGAGAGCAGGAAGCGGCGAGCGCCATCTACGTCGCCCACCACCCGTTCGTCGGGAGCACCGCCGGCGGCGCGAGAGGCAGCGGCAGCATCGTCGGGACTGGCGTCTGGGCCCTCGCGGTAGAAGAGGTTGGGGCAGATGGCGGAGTAGCCATGAGTGGCGAACGTGCGGCTGATCTCTTTTGTCGCCTCGTCCCATCCCGGCATGTGGTGGATGACCACCACTCCCGGATACGGCCCTGGACCCAGGGGACGGGCGAAGTAGGCGGTGATCTCATCGCCACCGTGTCCGGCAATCTTTATGGTCTCGGCCATGATCGCGTCGTACATCGTTGCTCCTCTCGCTGGCGTCAACGTCAGGGTATAACCAATCGATCCGTCGGTGACCACGCCTCTGGGCTCACCGCCGAGCGGCCTTGGGCCGGTAGAAGCGACGGGTGAGCGGGTCGGCCACGCGGGTGGCGATGGGGCCGATGACAGCCATGAGTATCACGTAGGCAGTGGCCAACGGGGCCAGTCGCGGCTCCAGTCCCGATCCGAGGGCCAGTCCGGCGATCACCACCGAGAATTCCCCGCGGGCGATGAGGCTGGTCCCGGCCCGGATCCGTCCGGGAACGGCGACGCCGGCCTTACGAGCGGCCAGCCACCCGGTGATGAGCTTGCTGGCGATGCCGGCCAGGCCCAAGAGGATCGCCGGTCCGATCGAGCTGGCCAGGCTGGCGGGCACCGTCTGCAAACCAAAGAAGACGAAGAACACTGCGGCGAAGATGTCCCGCAACGG
>DASXMT010000065.1:0-8585 GCA_036495505.1 Acidimicrobiales bacterium
GGACGATCGATCGAACGGCCTCGATGGGCAGCTGCTGGGCGATATCGAGAAAGAATCCGGCCACGATGAGACGTTCGGCCGTCTCGGGGTCGATGCCTCGGGACTCCAGGTAGTAGCGCTGGTCCTCGTCGACCGGTCCGACAGTCGAGCCGTGGCTGCAGCGCACGTCGTTCTCTTCGATGTCGAGGTTGGGAACCGAGTCCGCATGGGCTCCTTCATCCAGGACCAAGTTGTTGTTGGTCTGCATGGCATCCGATCGAACCGCGCCCCGGTGGACACGAATCAGTCCGCTGTATACGGAGTGGGCATGATCGGCCACCGCTCCCTTGAAGAGCAGATCGCTCGTCGTGCGCGGGGCGGAGTGATCCTGGAGGGTCCGGAAATCGAGCATTTGCTCGTCGCGCCCCAGGTAAGCGGCGCGCAATTCGCTGGTTCCCCCCTGTCCGGCAAGCTCAGAGTCCGTCCGCAACCGGGCGTAGTCGCCCCCCAGCGCGACGGCGAAGCTTCGCAACGCCGCGTCGGAACCGATACGGCTGACCTGGTAGCCCAACTGCCACGCAGCCCCACCGAGAGCCTGGATGCTCACGTAGGAGAGCTTGGCCCCGTCGCCCACTTGGACCTCGGTCACCGGTACCACCAGCATCTGGGGCGAGCCGGCCGACCCGGACCTCGCTCCAGTTGCGGGGCCGCCCAACACCCCGCCACCCAGGTCGACGATCATCTCGACCACACCGGCCTGCGCCGAATCACCCGCCCGGACCACGGTTCGGGGGAACACCGTGCCGTTCGTCTCGCTTGATCCGTCGACCACGTGCACGACCACGATGGGAGCCTCGACGACTGCTTGGGGTCGGACGTCGATCACCACCGGGTCGAGCGCGAAGGCCTCGTTCAAGAGGACGAAGTCCCCGGGATCCGAAGCAACGGCGCCGAGGAGGTGCCCTCCTTGTGGGTGATCGGAAAGGAGGCCGAGCGAACAGGCCCCGTCGGCAGCCGATGAGGTCTCCAGACTGACCAGTCCACCATTGTGGGACACGATCAGGGCCGACCGAGGCCCGATCCGCCCCACGAGGGACCGGACCCGTTCCATCGTCTGGGGATCGAGCGATTCGCCCCGTCCCTCGCTCGGCCCGGGGACGGGATGAAATCGATCGAGGTCGAGTTCGTCAATGCGGCTGTACCGCCAGACCTCGTCCTTCTCGGTCGGCAGCGGCCTCGCGGCAAATCGCTCCGCCGCGTCGGTGCGTCGTCGCTCTAGCCACGACGGTCCTGGCAATGCGGCAGCAGCTGTAGGCGTAAACGTCGGCAGAACGGGAACCTTCTCGCGAGTCGAGGCCCGATCAACGAGCCTCACCAGCGATCCTACCTGCTGAGGCGAGAGGGCTGACCGCTGCCCATGGAGCAGGCCGACCGTTCGGCACGGGCAATCTACGCTGGTCGACATGACCGCAGACCCAGCCCAGGCCGTCGACAACTTTGCCTCCGAGGTGCTGACCATCGAGACCCAGGGGCACGTGGCCACCCTGTGGCTGGACCGACCGAAACAGCTGAACGCCCTCGGACCTGACTTCTGGACCGATCTGCCCCAGGCCATGGACGCACTGGAGACGGCAACCGACATCAGGGTCGTGGTGATCGCTGCCCGGGGGCCCCATTTCAGCGTTGGGCTCGACCTCAAGGCGGTCTCCGCGCCGGGCGGCCTGCTGGCCAGTGGGGGCACGGACGCCTCGACACCTCCGCCCTCGATGGCCACCCGGGGTCGTCGAGCCCGAGCCGAGATACTCAGGCTCCAGGCATCGATCACCTCGGTGGCCGCCTGCCCCAAGCCGGTGATCGCCGCCATCCATGGCTACTGCATCGGCGGCGGCGTCGACCTGGCGGCGGCCTGCGACATCAGGGTGGCCAGCGCCGATGCCACGTTCTCGGTCCGTGAGACCAAGGTGGCAATGGTCGCCGACCTCGGGAGCCTCCAGCGGCTGCCCCACATCATCGGCAAGGGCCACGTGGCCGAGCTGGCCTACACCGGCAAGGACATCTCGGCCGACCGGGCAGCCCAGATCGGGCTGGTGAACGACGTCGCCCCCGATGTCGACGGCGTCCTCGACCTGGCCCAGGAGTTGGCCGCCGCCATCGCCGCCAACTCGCCGCTCGCCGTCCAGGGCACCAAAGCCGTGCTGACCACAGGTGAGGACCGATCGGTGGCAGACGGCCTCGACTACGTGGCCACGTGGAATGCCGCCGCGTTGGCGTCCGATGACCTCAACGAGGCCATGGTGGCATTCGTGGAGAAGCGACCACCTCATTTCACCGGCCGCTGAATCCCAGCTCAGGCTGCCGTCGCCTGGTCTTCCGGGGGCGAGGGACTAACCAGGACTTTCCGGGCTTGGTCGTCCGGCTAGGTCTTCGGTTAGCGCTTTCGACGCCACCAGCGCTTGCGTGAGGCACTCTCCTCGCTGCGGCGGCGCTCGGCTTCCACTTCGGCCAGCACATCAGGACCGACGGTGTTGATGATGTCCTCGGCCTGGTCGAGCAGGGAGGCAGCCTCTTCGTCGGGAACGTCGGGCATGGACTCCATGGGGGGCTCGACAAGGGAGCCGTGTCCCCAACCCACGTCGGCCAGGCGCGCTTCGTATCGGGGGCAGTTGTCCGGGCATTTCCACGGTGCGTCGGGGGCCAGGTCGAGGCTGCAGAACCTTGCCACTTCCCCGGACGCGTAAGTCCGGCTCTGGAAGTGCTTGCACTCTTCCCGCATCGACATGGTTCTATTCTGCCCCCACGGTCACGGTCCCGTGCGCACGGATCGGGAGAAGGCGCGTCACCGGGACAGCGCCGCCGTCCGCATCAGCCGACCGAGCCCTCCATCTGCAATTCGATCAACCGGCTCCACTCCACCGCGTATTCCATCGGCAGCGTCCGGGTGATCGGCTCAATGAAGCCGTTCACGATCATCCCCATGGCCTGCGTTTCGGACAGGCCCCGGCTCATCAGGTAGAAGAGCTGGTCATCGCCCACCTTGGAGACAGTGGCCTCATGGCCGATCCGGGCATCGCGCTCGGCCACCTCCATGTAGGGCTTGGTCTCCGACACCGCAGTGTCGTCGAGAAGCAGGGCATCGCAGCGGACGAAGCTCTTTGCGTTCTTCGCTCCCTCGTCCACGTGGACCAGACCTCGGTACGTGGTGATCCCGGCGTCCTTGGAGATCGACTTGGACACGATGGTCGACGTCGTCTCCGGCGCGGCGTGGATCATCTTGGCCCCGGCGTCCTGATGCTGGCCGGCCCCGGCATAAGCCACCGAGAGCACTTCACCGGAGGCCTTGGGCCCCATGAGGTAGACCGACGGGTACTTCATGGTCAGTCGGGAGCCGATATTGCCGTCGATCCACTCGACGTGAGCTTCAGCTTCGGCCCGGGCCCGCTTGGTGACCAGGTTATAGACGTTGTTGGACCAGTTCTGGATGGTGGTGTACGTGATCCGAGCGCCCTGGAGAGCCACCAGCTCCACCACGGCCGAGTGCAGCGAGTCGCTGGTGTAGACGGGAGCAGAGCAACCCTCGATGTAATGCACCTGAGAGCCCTCGTCGGCAATGATCAGCGTGCGCTCGAACTGGCCCATGTTCTCGGCGTTGATCCGGAAGTAGGCCTGCAGGGGCTGGTCGACGACCACTCCCGGCGGTACGTAGATGAACGAGCCGCCCGACCATACGGCCGAGTTCAGCGCGGCGAACTTGTTGTCGTTGGGGGGAATGATGGTGCCGAAGTACTTCCGGACCAGCTCGGGATATTCGCGAATGGCCGTGTCCATGTCGCAGAACAGGACGCCCAATGCCTCCAGGTCGGCCCGGTTGCGGTGGAACACCACCTCGGACTCGTACTGTGCCGTGACCCCGGCAAGGTACTTACGCTCGGCCTGAGGGATACCCAGCTTCTCGTAGGTGCTCTTGATGGCGTCGGGGAGGTCTTCCCAGTCCTCGACCTGCTCAGACGTGGGCTTGATGTAGTAGTAGATGTCCTCGAAGTCGAGATCGGGCATGTTGACGGCGAACCACTCGGCCATGGGTCGCTTCTCGAACCGCTTGAGCGCCCGGAGCCGGAAGTCGCGCATCCAGTCGGGCTCCTTCTTCATCGCCGACATCTCGCGCACGATGCTCTCGCTGAGTCCCTTTTTGGGCTTGAAGATATAGTCCTCGTCGTCGGACCATCCGAGCTTGTATCGCCCGAGGTCGAGATCGGTGGTCGTCATACGTGCTCCAGACGGGCGGCCCGTGGGGGCGGCCTGATTTCTCCTATACCGATAGTAACAACCCTGGGCGGCCAACAAAACACCCTGCTGGGAGGGCCCGGGTTACACGTGCCATTCTGGGTTGATGCCCGACGAAGTGCTCCCCGACCGATCTGGACCGATCACCCCTCCGATCGCCGAGCGACGGCCGGTGGAGCTCGAGGCCCACGGGGACGTTCGCATCGACGACTGGTACTGGCTGCGGGACAAGGAAGACCCCGAGGTCATCGAATATCTTCGCGCTGAGAACGCCTTCACCGACGGCGCCACGGCGCACACGGCCGAACTGCGAACCCTCCTTTTTGAGGAGATGGTGGAACGCATCGAGGAGAGCGATCTCTCCGTGCCCGTGCGCAAGGGACCCTGGCTGTACTACCACCGCACCGTCGAGGGGCAGAGCTATGGCATCCACTGCCGCAGGCCAGCCCACGGGGACGACGGGCGAGGTCAGGCTGGTGACGCCGGCGATGGCGACGGGGGTGCTGGTGGTGGCGACACCGAACACGATGCCCCCGACGACGAGGTAGTCATGCTCGACGAGAACACGCTGGCGGCCGGTAACGACTATTTCGCACTGGGCAACCTGGCCGTAAGCCCGGATCACCGATGGCTCGCCTACTCCGTCGACACCACCGGGGCCGAGCGCTTCACCATGCGATTCCGGGACCTCCAGACAGGCGAGGAATCGCCCGAGTCGCTCGAGCACACCTCGTACGGCATGGCCTGGGCCAACGACAACGCCACCGTCTTCTTCGTCCGCGTGGACGAGGCCATGCGGCCGTTCCAGCTCTGGCGCCACGTCGTGGGGGCCGATCCGGCCCAGGCCGAGCTGGTCTACGAGGAGCCCGATGAGCACTTCTACCTCGGGGTCGGGCGGACCCGGGACGACGAGTACATCCTGTTAGAGCTGGACTCCAAGGTGACGTCCGAGGTCCGGTTCCTGCGCGGGGACGATCCGGGGGGCAGCTTCTCGGTGCTGGCCGACAGGCGACAGGGGGTTGAGTACAGCGCCGACCACGATCGGGGCTCGGCCGCCAGGCCGTCGCGGTTCCTGGTCGTCACCAACGACGAGGCAGAGGACTTCCGGCTGCTGGAGGCGCCGGACAACGGGGGCGACCACGGGGACTGGCGCGAGGTCATCCCCCACCGTCCCGGCATTCGTCTCGATGCCATCGATCCCTTCGCCGACCACCTGGTGGTCTACGAGCGAGAGGACGGTGAGACCCGTATCCGGGTCGTCGACGCGGACAGCGGGGACTCCAGCCCGATCGGCCAGCCGGAATCACCCTCCACGGTCTGGGGGGGAGCCAATGCGGAGTACGAGTCGACCAACCTCCGCTACGAGTACACCTCGCTGGTCACCCCGCGCTCGGTGTACGACTACGACGTAGCGACGGCTTCGGCCGTGTTGCGGAAGCGCCAACCCGTCCTTGGCGGGTTCGACCCGGGCCGGTACCGGACCGAACGGCGATGGGCCACCGCAGACGACGGGACGCAGGTGCCCATGTCGCTCGTGTACCGGCCCGACGCATGTGCCACCGACGACTCCGATGGCCCGGGAGGCCCCCGCGGTGCCCCCTGTCTCCTGTACGGCTACGGCTCGTACGAGGCGTCGATGGACCCCTCGTTCTCCTCACTGCGGCTCAGCCTCCTCGACCGAGGTTTCGTCTTCGCCATTGCCCACGTGCGGGGAGGCGGGGAAATGGGTCGACGGTGGTACGAGGAAGGAAAGTTGCTGGCCAAGCCCAATACCTTCACCGATTTCATCGCCTGTGCGCGAGCGCTGATCGCGGCAGGCACAACCACCCCCGACCGTCTGGTGGCCCGAGGCGGCAGTGCCGGCGGACTGCTCATGGGCGCCGTGGCCAACCTCGCTCCCGACCTGTTCCGAGCCATCGTGGCCGAGGTCCCCTTCGTCGACTGCCTGACCACCATCCTCGACGAGACCCTGCCGCTCACCGTGCTGGAGTGGGAGGAGTGGGGCAATCCCGTCGAGGATCCCGAGATCTATGCCGTCATGAAGTCGTACTCCCCCTATGACAACGTCCGTTCGGTCGACGAGCACGGCGAGCCCCTCCGCTATCCCGACATCCTGGCCACCGCCGGCCTGTCCGATCCGCGTGTCGGGTTCTGGGAACCGGCCAAATGGACGGCAAAGCTCCGGGCCACCAACCCGGACAACCGGGTACTGCTCAAGACCGAGCTGGGGGCGGGCCATGGCGGGCCCTCGGGGCGGTATGACGCCTGGCGGGACGAGGCGTTCGTCTATGCCTTCATCCTCGATGCTGTGGGCATCGGCAGCTGAAATCCGGCCGTCGGCCGTACAGGCCGGCCCTGGCCGGCCGGGCTTTCTAGCTCGTGGCGCTCGGAGTCGGGGCCGTCGTCGGCGTGGTGGTGCCCGAGGCGCCCGGAGTAAACGTCGCCTCGAAGGGAACGACCTGCGGAGTGGGGAGCACCACCGGGACCCCGTTCACGGTGACCACTGATCCCAATGCGCCCAAATCGAGGCTCGTGGTCCCGCTGGCCTGAATGATCTGACTGTCGCCCGTCTCGATCGTGCCCGACCACAACGTGGCGCCCGAGTCCGCCGAGGTGAGCTGGATCCAGCATGGTTCCGTCGATGCCGTCACGGTCACCTGGTAGGTCGAGGCGGGGGCGGGGTACGTGGCGGTCGTGGCCGTGGAGGTGAGGGCGGCGATCTGAGGGGGGGCGGTCGTCGGCGTCGGAGGCTTCGACTTCGCCTTCGGTTTTGTGGTGGCGGTCGCGGCGCGAGGATGCGAGGACGTCGTATTGACCGCAGCGGAGGCGTGAGTGGACGCGGACGTCGATTTCTTGGTCGGGTGGTTGCTGTTCCGGTGGCTGCCGACGTAGGCCAAGGCGCCAAATACCAGCAGCACCACCAAGACCCCGGTGGCCAGCACCCAGCGACGAGGTCGGTGGTTCATGCTCGACAACGCCTGGCGGCGAGCCCGGTCCGACCGGAAGATGGGGGCGGGATCACTGCTCGGGACGCTGGGCGTGGAACCCGTGACCCGATCATCGTCGAACACCAACGGAGTCTCGGATCGAGCGTGGAGGGGCATCTGCTCCTGGGTTCGATCACTCCCGCCGGCGCCCGGCGGTGGGTTCCGACGGGCCAGGTCGCCGATGGTCCCCAGGGCAGAGTGGTAGTCGTTCACCGAGTGGACTTCGTCATTGCTGGGTCGCCAGGTCAGCTTGGCCACCACCGCGCCCACCACCACCACGACCACTGCTATCAGCGCAACGAACATCACGACCATTCAACCCGACCCAGCGGTGGTTGCGCGAGCAGCCGGTTCAAAACACGCCGAAAGTGCCTCAAATTGCAGTTATCGAAGTCATCCCTCCGTCGATCACCAGATGGGTGCCGGTGATGAACGAGGCCTCGTCAGAGAGGAGGAATCGGATAGGACGTGCGATCTCCTCGGGCATCGAGATTCGGCCCAACGGGGTCCGTTCCTCGATCGACTGCCGATATCCGGGTATCTCAAATGCCGGGAGCAGCATCGGCGTGGCCACCGCCCCCGGGCACACCGCGTTCACCCGGACGCCGTCGGAGGCCATCCGATGCCCGATCGAACGCATGGCTCCAAGAACGCTGCTCTTGGACGCGCAGTAGGCGGTCAGCATCGAGCTACCGACGAGACCCTCGATGGACGAGATCAACACCATGGCGGAACCGGGCCCGGCGTCGGCGAACGGCCCGATGAGCGCTCGGGCGATCATCACGGCGGCACGCACGTTGACGTTGAGCACCGAGTCCCACAGGTCGTCGTCGATGAAATCGACTGACATCGGCCCCGCCACTCCCGCTCCGTGGACGAATCCACCGATGCTCCCCAGGGCCCTTGTCGCCTCTGGCACGGCCTTACCCACGCCCACGGAATCGGCGACGTCAATCGCTGTCCAGTCCGTGGCCACGCCGGCGGCGGCACAAAGCTTGGCGGTCTCTTCGGCCCCCTCGCCGTTGATGTCCCAGATGGCCACCGGTCGTCCCACTTCGGCCAGCGCCAGCGCCGTCGCTCTGCCGATTCCTGATCCACCCCCGGTGACGAGGACACCCGAGCGGGGAGAACCCAAGCGGTCGCCGACCGGAGCACTCCCCCTCGATCGCACTGACTCGGCGGTCGACCGTGTCTTCTTCGCCGTTGCTGCCTTTGACGCCGTCGCTTCCGTCTCCCTCGGCGCTGCGGCCTTCCTTGCCGCACCCGACCGCTTGGCCGTGGTTTTCCGCGGCGTGGTCTTCTTGGCTGCTGGGCTCATCGGAGCAGTTTGGCAGAACC
>DASXMT010000066.1:0-2727 GCA_036495505.1 Acidimicrobiales bacterium
GGACAGGCCAGAGGATCTTGTCCTCGCTGTCGTGATGCTCATGGAGCACGTAACAAATCAAGGCGAGATGCTCGTCGACGTCTCGGGCGCGCTTGCGATCACCGGGCTGGACCCGACTTACCGCCGCGGGGGCGAGGCGAAACTCCCGGGACAACGCGCCGTGCAAAACCAGCATGTCCCGAGTATCGATCAGCTCGGTCCGGCCGACGGCGGGGTTCTCCTGGGCCTTCACGGGGCAGATCCAAGTGCCCCTGGCGGGATCTCTTCGACAGCGGTCAGTGTGGCGGTGAGAGCTGTACGCCGGAGTGCTGTCGGTTCTCGACACGGATCCACCCTAAGCCCGTGTAAGGCTTTCCCACCATGCCCAACTTTGTGACGGCTAAGGTCTTGGACGATGGCGCCTCTCTCGTCGCGCCGGAGCCGAGGGGATCGTCGTCGCGATGCTCCTGGTCCTGCGCCGGCACGTGTGTCAGGCGCCACGCGCCGGCCGCTGAATCGGCCCGGTAAGCCTGCCGGGAGGCATCACCCGCCTTGGGGTATTGATATGAGATCGTCTCGTCTCGTAGGCTGGACTCCGTGAGCGCTTACCCTAGCCAGGAGCACGTTTCGAGCAGCGGCGCCCAGGCCCGGCCTCGCGCCATTGACGAGGAGGCTGTTGCTGAGGCTGTCCTTCAGGCCCTGGAGCGGCGGGTATGAGGGGATGACTGTCGATGACGTCGGCCGGCTCGCCGGGGTGGGGTCGAGCCACGCTCTATCGGCGCGAGCCGACCAAGACAGCCATGGTGAATGCTCTGGGACGGAGCCGGCTCGGCCTAGACAAGCCAAAGCGCAATGGGTTAGCGTTCATAAACCCCCGTTCGAAGGTGGGCAGCGGGCTGGCAGGTGATCAGTATCGAGCGCCTTGCGCAGGATTTCTTCTCAGAGGATGTGAAAGCATGGATGAGCCATTTGTGATCTTCTCCGGAGACGGCCACATCGGGCAGCCGTTTGACGGGTATCGCGACTACATCGATCCGGCATACCGGGACCGGCTCAGCGACATGGCGGGGGTCCAGAACTTTTTTGCCAACGTCGTGGGTCCGATGGGCAAATTGTCGCCCGAGCTTGCCGAGGTGGTCGACAAGCGTGGGGTGCGCAGGAGCACGCAGTCGGATGTGTACTGGGATGTTGACAAGCGTGTTGCCGAACTGGACGTTGAGGGAATCGCCTGTGAGTTCGCCATCGCGGACTCTCCGCTGGCGCCGTTTTTCAGCAGCTTAGGTAGCGCGTTCCCCGCCGACGTCCGCTCGGCGGGCGCCCGCGCTTATAATCGTTGGGCGGGTGAATTTCTCAGCGCATCTGGCGGGCGAATCGTTGGCAACGCGGAGCCTTATCCCGACGATATTCCCCGGACCGTAGCCGACCTGCCGAAGCTCGCTGAGCAGGGGTTCGTCTCGGTCACGCTTCCGGGGGCCAACGCAGACCCGAGCTTGCCGACACTGGAAAGTCGAGAATACGACCCGTTCTGGGCAACCTGTTGCGAGCTTGGTATCGCTATGAACGTCCACGTGGGATGGGGCCGGACTCAGGGTGAGGCGATGAAATTTTTCCGCAACCTCATGCCTGGCCAAAGCGTGAACATGATGGAGCCCGAGGCCATGGCGCAGGCCAAGCCGGGATCTTCGGACGGGAAGGCCGAAGAGTTGTTCGAATTCGTCATGAAGAACTTGGACGCAAAGAATCCCGATTCGCCGTTGGCGTTTACCGTGCACCCGCAGCAGGCGCTGTGGCGGCTGATGCTCAGCGGGGTCTTCGACCGGTTCCCGACGTTGAAGGTGGTGTTGACCGAGGTACGCGCCGACTGGGTGCCGGCGACATTTCAATATTTGGATCAGCTATTCGCCGAGCATCCGGGCAAGTGTGAGCTGAAACCGAGCGAGTACTACGAGCGTAACGTCTGGCTCACACCGTCATCGCCGCATCGCTCCGAAGCTGAAATGCTGGATCAGATCGGGGCTTCCAAGATCATGTTCGGGGCCGACATCCCGCATCCTGAGAGCACCTAGCCCAACACCAAGCAGTGGATCGGCGATGTGTTTCGCGGTGTGCCCGACGATAAGCTGCGAATGGTGCTGGGCGAGAACGCGATTCGGGTGTACAACCTAGACCGCGCAGCGCTCGAGAAGACGGCGGCGCGACTAGCGGTCAAGCCAAGCGATCTGTTCACCGGCGATGCCCTTGACGATCGCCTCGTGGGCCATTTCGACTCCCGGGCAGGCTACCTGCGTTCCGCCGACCCAGTCGACAAGGATCAAATCGGCCGTGCGTTTGAAGCAGACTTCGCTCGACTCGCTAACGTCTGACCTTTATCCACGGTCTGAAATTGGCATTTGATGGCCGTCGGCAAATGGACTCCTGGTTCTTGCCGGCCACGCCGCTGGAGTGACCGGAGTGAAGTGATCGGCGAATTCAGGCCACCCGGGTGCTCGGGGCCGCATACCTGCGGGTTGCCCCGCGGGCACGGCTTACGCCGTCCAGCAGAGTGCGACTTTACATATCGTGGGGTTTCAAACTGAAGCATCCCAGGCCGAGCTCGGCGGCAGTGACAACCCGGTACGCCTGGTAGGTGGAGGTGCCTAGGTCGGACCGCACGATGTTGGTAACGCTGTCCTCGGACGCGCCTCGGTCGAAGGCGTCGCATACCTTGTGTCCCTCCCGCAGCCAGGCCTGATCACCGCGTTGGCTATA
>DASXMT010000067.1:0-5837 GCA_036495505.1 Acidimicrobiales bacterium
CCTCGGATCGAGAACTATCTCGGCTTCCCCGTAGGGGTGTCCGGTGTGGAGCTAGCCGAGCGGGCAGTCGTCCAGGCTCGAAAGTTCGGTGCTCACATCGCGGTTCCCGCCGCGGCCAGCGCCTTGGAGTGCTGCGGAGGCAGCTATCTCGTTCGGCTCGATGACGGGAGCAGCGTATCCACTCGCGCGGTCATCGTGGCCACGGGCGCCCGTTACCGGCGCCCTGACATTCCCGAGCTACCGCAGTTCGAGGGGATCAGCGTCTACTACGCGGCAACACAGGTGGAGGCTCAGCTCTGTGCCGGAGATCCTGTGACGGTTGTAGGTGGAGGAAACTCGGCCGGTCAGGCTTCACTGTTCCTGGCCAAGCATTCAGCAGTGGTCACGCTCGTCGTTCGCTCTGGGAGCCTCGAAGAGAACATGTCCCGGTACCTGGCCGATCGGATCGAGCACACCGCCAATATCAATGTGCAGCTCTGTAGCGAAGTGCAGTAGCTGATCGGTCAGAACGGGGCTCTGGATGAAGTCGTCCTGGTCGACCGGGGCAACGGTGTGCGACGCACGCAAGAAGCGCGAGCACTGTTCATCTTCATCGGCGCAGATCCACATGTTGCCTGGCTGAGTGGCCAAGTGGCGTTGGACGACCGCGGTTATATCCTCACTGGTAGCGACCTCATTGAAGGGGCCGCCCGGGTGGGGCTCGCACCGGGCGGCGAAGGTCATCGCCCCACCATGCTCGAGGCCAGCAGTCCAGGAGTGTTCGCCGTCGGAGACGTTCGAAGCGGTTCCGTCAAGCGGGTGGCCGCAGCCGTCGGTGAGGGCTCGATGGCTGTTTGGCTCGTCCATCACTACCTGTCCGAACGTTCGACGGGCTAGGAAAGTCGGCTCAAGGACCACGCGACCGCGGGGTCTCCGCATGCCCCGGTGGCGCGACATTGGCCAGAGGTACATGGGCCGAGAGGAGAACGCCATGCTGATCCGTTTCGATCCGTTTCGAGACCTCGACCGCGTCACCCAGGTCGTCACTGCTCGTCCCGAGGCGATGCCGATGGATGCCTACCGGGAAGGGAACCAATTCGTGGTGCACTTCGACCTCCCCGGGGTAAATCCTGACTCCATTGACCTCACCGTCGAGAAGAACGTGTTGACGGTCCGAGCCGAGCGGAGTTGGCAACCGAACGACCAACAGGAAATCCTGGTGGCCGAACGGCCTCAGGGCACTTTCAGTCGCCAGCTGTTCCTAGGCGACAGCCTCGATGCCGACCAGATCCGGGCCACCTACGAGCAAGGGGTGCTGACGCTCTCCATCCCGGTTGCTGAACACGAGAAGGCACGCAAGGTCGAGATCACCGTCAACGGCAATGAACGCGTGCCCGTGGGAGCGGATGCTGGCAGTGGGGCGTAGTCCCTGGCTAGTGGGGCAACAGTCTCTGTCGCGTTAAGGGAAGCGCAGTACCGGAGCACACACGCGGGCTCGTACAACAAAAGGAGCGAAGATGGCCAAAGCCGTGGGGATCGATCTAGGAACGACCAACTCGGTGATCGCCACCGTGGAGGGGGGTCAGCCGATCGTGGTCCCCAACGCCGAGGGATCGCGGACGACGCCGTCCGTGGTGGCCTTCACGGAACAGGGTGACCGGTTGGTCGGCCAGTTGGCGCGACGCCAGGCGGTGCTCAACCCCAAGGGCACCATCTCGTCGGCCAAACGGTTCATCGGGCGGCACTTCGACGAGGTGGCGTCCGAGACCAAGGCGGTTTCATTCGACGTCGTCAGTGGTCCCGACGGCATGGTGCGGTTCGACGTGCGGGGAAAGCAGTATGCCCCTGAGGAGATCTCGGCGCTTGTCCTGCGCAAGTTGGCCGAGGACGCCGGAAAGTTCCTCGGTGAAAAGGTAACCGAGGCGGTCATTACCGTTCCCGCCTACTTCAACGATGCGCAGCGCCAAGCCACCACCGATGCCGGCCGGATCGCCGGGATCGAGGTGATGCGCATCATTAACGAGCCGACGGCGGCCGCGTTGGCCTATGGCCTTGACAAGAAGTCCAATGAAACCGTCCTGGTGTTCGACCTCGGGGGCGGAACCTTCGACGTGAGCATCCTCGATGTGGGTGACGGCGTCGTCGAGGTGCGCGCCACCTCGGGCGACACCCACCTCGGCGGCGACGACTTTGACCGACGACTCGTCGATTATCTGGCCACCCAGTTTCAGTCCGACACCGGCATCGACCTGCGAAACGATCCTCAGGCGCTGCAGCGACTGTTCGAGGCGGCCGAGAAGGCCAAGATCGAGCTTTCTTCGGTAACCCAGACGCAGGTGAACCTACCCTTCGTGACCGCTGATGCCAGCGGCCCGAAGCACCTGGTCACGACGGTTATGCGTTCGACCTTCGACGAGATCACCGCTGACTTGGTGGATCGCTGCAATGAACCGGTGCAACAGGCCATGCGGGACGCAAAAGTCACCGATGCCGACATCGACGAGGTTATCCTGGTCGGTGGGTCGACCCGACTTCCCTCGGTGCAGACCCTCGTCCGTCGGCTGACCGGGGGCAAGGACCCCAACATGACGGTCAATCCCGACGAGGTGGTCGCTATCGGTGCCGCGGTCCAAGCAGCCATCTTGAAGGGCGAGGTCAAAGACGTCCTTCTTTTAGACGTCACGCCACTGTCACTTGGCGTGGAGACGATGGGCGGCCTGATGACCAAGGTCATCGAGCGAAATACCACCATTCCGGCCCGGCGCTCAGAGACCTTCACCACCGCCGAAGACAACCAATCGGCCGTTGACATCGTGGTCCTCCAGGGCGAGCGGGAGCGCGCCGCTGACAATCGGGTGCTCGGCCGCTTCCGTCTCGAGGGAATCCGCCCGGCGCCGCGGGGTACGCCCCAAGTGGAAGTGATGTTCGAGATCGACGCCAATGGAATTCTGCACGTGTCGGCACGAGACAAGGACACCGGCAAGGAGCAGAGCATCACCATCAGCGACACCGCCAACCTCGACTCGAGCGAGATCGATCGCATGGTTGCCGATGCCGAACGGTACCGATCAGAGGACCTCGCCGCCCGTCAGCAGATTGATGCTCGGAACGAATTGGACTCGGCCGCCTACGCGGTGGAGCGCCGGCTGGCCGAATTGGGTGACGCCGTTCCCGTTCACGAAAAGGCACGGGCCGAGACGCTGGTGGCCGAGGCCCGAAACGTCCTGAGTGAGAACGCTGCGATTGAACGCATCCAGCCCCTCACGGCCGAGCTCCAACAGGTGTTCCACGGCCTCGGCGCCGGGAGATCGGACGGGGATGGCACTGGCACAGACGGATCCGAGGCAGCAGAGGGTTCTGACGACGACGTGATCGATGCCGATTTCACGGTGACCTGACCGTGGTCGGCAGTGACCCCTCGGAGATCGATGAGGCCCCTTCAGATCGGCACGGGGACGACGGAGGCGTCGCCGACCAAGACGGAGGACCCCAATCGGGCGATGCCGCCCCTGAGTTGACCAACGATCAGTCGGTACGCACCAAACCGGTCGAGGCCGACCTCGACGTGCCCCTCCGGCGGGCCCTCGCTGATCTCGACAATCTCCGTAAGCGATCGGAGCGAGAGGTTGCCCGGGCTCGTTCGGCCGAGCGGGTCGACATGGCCGCCCGGTGGCTGCCTATCGTGGACGATCTGGATCGTGCCATCCAATACGCCGGCACCGACGACGGAGCCCTCGTCGAGGGAGTACGGGCAGTACTCGACCATGCCCTTTCTCTGTTGGCCGGACTGGGCTTCCACCGGTTCGACGACATAGGCAAGCCCTTCGATCCGAGCCGACACGAGGCGGTCGGAGTGTTGGACGCCGAGGGGGAGCCTGGGACCGTGTTGGCGGCCGTGCGTCCGGGGTACGACGCCCCGGGTGCCATACTTCGACCGGCCGGGGTGATCGTCTCGCGCGGGCCCGATGGCTGACCAGACGATACGTCGCGATTTCTATGAGGTACTCGGCGTTGGGCGGGCAGCGAGCCCGGAGGAGATCCAGCGGGCGTATCGCAAGCTGGCCCGGACCTACCATCCCGACGTCAACAAGGACCCAGCAGCGGAAGGTCGATTTGCCGAGGTGTCCGAGGCGTACGACGTCCTGTCCGATCCGGAGTCGCGCAAGCGCTATGACGCGTTCGGGCACGACTTCCGCCACGTACCCGAAGGGGTAGACCCATCGACGTGGGCACAGGCTCGGTCCGGCGCTCCCACTGGGTCTCGCCGAAGTCGTCGGGCACGCAGCTCACCGACCGGCTCCTGGGGGGCTTCCGATTTCGGGGGTCAAGGCGCGGATATGGGGGACCTGTTTCGCGACCTCTTCGAGACCACCCAACGCTCGGGCTGGGGGTCTGTCGCCGGTGCCGACCAGGAGACCGAGATCGAAGTGTCCTTCGACGAAGCGTTCCGGGGGGGTAGACGCCGCATCACCCTCTCCGGTCCAGATGGCACCCGAGATCTCCAGGTAACCATCCCGGCGGGCGTGGTCGACGGCCAGCGCATCCGTTTGGCCGGCCAAGGGGGGCTCGGGAGCGGTCAGGGCGCGAATGGTGATCTCTATCTGATCGTACGAGTGAGACCTCATCCCCGGTTCCGCCTCGAAGGGAGGAACGTGCACGTCGAGGTGCCAGTCTCGCCGTGGGAGGCGGCGCTGGGTGCCTCCGTTCCCGTCGAGACGCCCGGCGGTGAGGTCCAGATGCGAGTGCCAGCGGGAAGCTCAAGCGGTCGTCGAGTTCGACTTCGCCATCGCGGCATGCCGAACCCTCGTGGCGAGGCCGGAGACGTGCTTGCTGAGGTGCGCATCAGGGTCCCGCATTCGTTGACCGATGATGAGCGGAGACTGTTCGAGGAGTTGGCCAAGACGTCTTCGTTCGATCCGAGGCGACGTCGATGACCGTCGCCCTCGTGCCGGTGAGGTTGTTGAGCACTGAGTCATTCGCGCGGGTCGCGGGACTTCATCCCGAGTTGGTGCGCCGATTCGTTTCACTCGGTCTGCTTGACGCGAGCCAGGATGCGTCCGGGGCCCTTCAGTTCTCGCCTCGAGAGCTCGCCAACGTGGCCCGCATAAGGCGCCTGCGAGCCGGGCTCGCCATCAACTACACCGCCGTCGGGGTGGTCATTGACCTACTTGACCGAATCGCCGAGCTCGAAGCCGCACTGGAGGTGCGGCCTTATCCCGTGGGAGGCCGACCATGAATCCGGAACGTTTGACCCAGAAGTCACAGGAAGCGTTGCACGATGCCCAGAGCCTGGCGATGCGTCTCGGCCACAGTGAGGTAGACAGCGAGCACTTGCTCGTGTCGTTGATCGACCAGCCCGAGGGGCTCGTCCCCCAGCTTCTCAGCTATGTCGGAGCCGACGTAGCGGCACTCCGTGCATCGGTGGAGCAGAACCTCGGCACTCGTCCCCGGGTTTCTGGACCGGGGGCCGCCCCCGGGCAGGTGTTTGTCACCCAACGGCTGTCACGCCTGTTCGATACCGCCGAGCAGGAGGCGCAACGCCTGGGAGATGACTATGTATCAGTGGAACATCTGGTCATCGCCTTGCTCCGGGAGGGGACCTCCGGCGCAGCCGGACGCCACCTCAACGAGCAGCATGTAACCCTCGAAGGGTTCCTGGAGGCGTTGTCGGCGGTCCGAGGGCATCAACGGGTGACCTCAGCCACGCCCGAGGGTTCCTATGAGGCCCTGGCCAAGTACGGGGTAGACCTGGTGGCAGAGGCACGCGCCGGGCGTCTCGACCCGGTCATCGGGCGTGACGCCGAGATCCGCCGGGTCATCCAGATCCTCTCTCGTAAGTCGAAAAACAACCCAGTACT
>DASXMT010000068.1:0-2570 GCA_036495505.1 Acidimicrobiales bacterium
CAGGATGCGCGAGTCCTTGGCACCCAGGGTTCGGGCGGCAACCACGAAGTCCCGGTTGGCGTAGGACAAAGTGGTGGCCCGGACCACCCGGTATAAGAGGGGAATGGTGGCCACGCCGAGGATGACGGTGATCTTGGGCAGCGTCTGGCCCCAGAAGGCCACGATGGCAATCACGGCCACGATGGCCGGGAAGGCCAGCAGCACGAAGGAGCCGGCGTTCAAGATGCCGTCGAGGCGTCCGCCCCGATAACCCGAGATGAGCCCCAGGGTCCCACCGACGAGCATCCCCACGGCAACGGAGACAAAGCCGACGATCAGGGAGACCCGCGATCCGTAGATGATGCGGCTGAGCAGGTCCCGACCCAGGTCGTCGGTGCCCAGCAGGTGGGCCATGCTCGGCCGGGCGTTGATGGCCGAGTAGTCCTGGAAGGTGGGGCTCTTCAACGGCAACAGGTTGGCGAAGATGGCCCCGAAGGCCACCAGCGCCACCCAGCCGATGCAGATCCAGAAGACCACGCCCAGCTTCTTCGGCTCGGCGTACTCGTCGGCGGCGCCGTGGCCGTCGGTGTACAGGGCCACCGAGGTCTCGGCCCAGGCGGCGTCGCCGGGCTGGGCGTCGGCCAGGAGGCGGCCCCGCGTTTCGGTGTTGAGCACGGCACGGTCGTCAGGCACGGGCCACCCTTGGATCGACCACGGTGAACAGGAAGTCCACCGCGAATTGCACTATGACATAAGCGATGGCCACCACCAGGGCGATGCCTTGCACCACAAGGTAGTCGCGCTGCTGTACGGCTTGGACGATGGCATAGCCCAATCCGTTGAGGGCAAAGAGACACTCGACGATGAACGCCCCGGCCAGCAGGCTCCCGATGTTCACGCCTGCCGCAGCCAGGAGGGAGAAGGTGGAGGGCCTAAAAGCATGACGGGCCATGACCCGAGTCGGCGAGAGCCCCTTTGAACGGGCCATGGTGATGAAGTCCTCCTGCAGCGTGGCCAACAGGTCGGAACGGAGAAGCCGGAAGTAGACGGCGATCGACCCTGCCGTCAAGGCCAGCGAGGGGAGGATCATGTCGTGGAGGTTGGTCGCCGGGCTCTGCGAGAACGGCACATAGCCGGTGGCCGGAAACCAGCGGAGGGCCACCGCGAACACCGCCACCATCAGGGGAGCGATCACGAACGGCGGCAGTGCGAGCAAGCCGAACGTCGAGGTGGTCGAGGTCCGGTCGAGCCAACGGTCAGGACGACGAGCCGAGGCCAGGGCCAGGGGGATGGCGACCAGCAGGGCCAACACCTGGGAGATGATGATGAGCTCCAGGTCGATGGGAAACCCGGTGGCGATGGTCTGACTGACCGGTTCGTGGGTGAGGTAGGACTGGCCCAGGTTCCCCTGCAGGGCGTGGCCCACCCAGATGAAGTACTGGCGCCACAGAGGTTGGTCGAGTCCGAGTTGCTGGAGGAGCAGGGCTCGGTTGTGCGCGTTGTCGTTGGGCCCGAGGATGGTGGCGGTGGGGTCGCCGGGGAGGATGTGGACGAGCAGGAAGGTCAGCACCGAGATGATGAAGACGACGACGATCAGTTGAACGAAGCGTTTGGCGAAGTACTTGCCCATCGGTGACGATGTCCCTGGTTCCCTCTCCGGCGGTTAGCCGGCCATCCAGATCTGGGTCGGGAAGAACACGCCGTTGTCGAAGGGCTTGCCCGGGGATCCGTTGGGCAGCTTGGGATTGGCGAAGTTCTGGATCCGCTGGTCGGCGACCTCCGACCAGACCGTCGCTCCCAGCCAAAGATAGGGCAGGTCCACGCCCAGCCGCTTGCCCACCTGCTGGTAGGCCTTGGCCCGGGTGGTCTGGTTGGAGCTCGACCGCCCGATCTGCAACGCCGCCTCGATCTGCGGGTCGGAATTCCGGGCGAAGTTCAAGGCGATGCCTCCGACCGGTGCGACCGTGGTGGTGCTCCACCATACGTAGTTGATGTCGGGGTCGCCGGCGGCGAACTGCTCGAAGGTATAGGCCTGGAACTTACCGGTGATGGCATTGGAGATGAGCTCGGCCTGCTCGATCGTCTTCAGGTTGATGGTGAAGCCGACGTTCTGCCACATCTGCTGGAGCACCTGGGTCAATCGGGTCAGGCGCGGATCGGGTATGGTCACCAACTCGATGGTGGGCTTCCCGTGCTGTTTGGCGTACGCCGCCACCAGCTTCTTCGCCCCGGCCGGGTCAAAGGAAGGGTAGGCGGTCGGGGAGTAGAACTGGGACCCCTTGGGGAACGGGCTGTTGGAGATCTGGACCAGACCCCCACCGAAGATCTTGTTCAGGGTCGGCCCGTTCATGGATTTGGCCAGCGCCTGGCGAATCCCGAGGTCGTTGGTCGGGGGGGCCAGGCAGTTCAACATGATGTAGTCCATGTCCGGCTCGCCCACCTTCTGGCTGAGGCTGTCCACGACCTGGTACGCGGACTGGTTCTGGAAATGGTCGACGGTATTGGGGTCGATCGACAGGATCATGTCGACCCCGCCGGCCTTCAGGGTGGCCTCTCGCTGGGACGTGTCGGGGATGGGCTTGAAGGTGATC
>DASXMT010000069.1:0-2364 GCA_036495505.1 Acidimicrobiales bacterium
CCCAGGATCGGTCATCGCCCGCTCACAGCCGTTGGTCCGCCGTCACCTCACCATTGTCGTGCATGCGGGCGGCCCAGCGCTGTCGTGCCAGTAGAGGCGCGGCCCGGGACCATGCCCTCCTATCGTTGCGCTTCTGGATGACCACAGCCATCGAGGTCGTCTCGTACTCCCCCAGCTTGGTCCGGAGGTGCGTCCGGCTGTACGGCGGGACGTCGACGTGCCTGTCGGCCGGCCAGCTGCCATCCGACAGGTCGTACGCGACCCGATGGCCGTCGGCCCGCAGCCGCCTCACCAGGTCTTCCGCGTCCCGTCGCCGATAGAGGACCGTGCCACCCTCGGCGCCTTCGGCGATGGTGTCCGTGTCCGATGACAGGTTCAGCTCGGTGGTGTGCACGGCGAGCCCACCGGGCTTCAGACGGTGCATCTGGCCAGCAACGAAATCCATAGTGGCGGCCAGCGAGCCCAGGTTGTCGATGACATGTGACGACCAGGTGAAGTCGAAGTCGTGGAGATCATCAGGCCCGTCACGCGCCACGTCCTGCAGGTCGAGCTCGAGGTACCGGACTCGCTCACGGAACAGGTCAGCGGGGCAGAATCGGTGGTCGATCGCTACGGCTCGGCCGGCGAGCTCTCCGTCGGCGTCAGGCGAGGTTGCCTCTCCAGGCGGATCGGATCCGAATTCGGCAACAACCAGGTCGCAGCCCATGCCGGCGAACAACGACACCAGCGGTTCACGCGCACCGAACCCGAGGCCCCGGCGTCCCGGTTGCAGCATGCCCGCTTCACGCAGGGACTCGCAGAGGAACAACCACTCCCACATCCCCCGGTGGAGGATGACCCTCCGGGTGTCCGTTCCGTCGGGATCCCACATCGGGCGCAGCCGGTCTGACCAGTCCAATAGCCGGGGTGAACGGATGGATTCGTACGTGCAGACCTGCGACGTGAGCACACGCGATGGTGCCACAGCGAGTTCCTGAACCGTTCCTGAATGGCTGCCGAACGGCAGCTCATCGCCGCTAGCCGAGTGGGTCGAGGGCCTCGGTGATGGCTGGGCCGGCCACGTCGACGGTCCAGGCCAACTCGTCGGCTCCATGGGCCATCGACGGGAACGCCACCTCGTAGGGGCCCGGGGCCAGTGCCACCCCCCTATCGAGCAGGGAGCGGAAGAACCGCGGGTAGATGCCGGTCGCCGCCGCCCGAACCGCATCGTCGTAGTCGGCCACCGGGCCCTCGCCGTCGGCCACAAAGAACACGCCGACCAGCGGACCGACCACGGGGACCTGCACCGAGAACCCGCTCCCGGCACTGGCCGACGTGAGGACCTTGCCCAGCGAGGCGCCGAAGTCCGCCACCCGATCGGAGAGGGCGGCGTACGCCGGTGGGTCCATCAGGGTCAGGACGGTCAGGCCGGCCGCGGTGGCGAGCGGGTTCCCCGACAAGGTGCCCGCCTGGTAGACGGGGCCGCCCGGAGCCAGCACGGACAACACGTCACGGCGGCCCCCGAAGGCGCCCACGGGAAGACCGCCGCCGATCACCTTGCCGAAGCACCACAGATCAGGTCGGACCCCCGCCAGCACGCTGGCCCCACCAGGTCCCAGGCGGAACCCGGTGATCACCTCGTCGAAGATCAGCAGGGCGCCGGCGGCGTCGCAGGCCGACCGGAGGCCCTCCAGGAAGCCCGGCGCCGGGGGGACGAGGCCCATGTTGGCCGCCACCGGCTCAACGATGACGCAGGCCACATCGTCGCCCAGCTCGGGCACGACGTTGTAGGGGGCCACCACGGTCTCGCCCACCGCGCCGGCCGGGACGCCGGCCGAGTCGGGAAGTCCCAGGGTGGCCACGCCGCTTCCTCCGCCGGCCAACAGGCCGTCGGAATGGCCGTGATAGCAGCCGGCGAATTTCACGATCCGGCTGCGGTTGGTGAACCCACGGGCCACCCGGATGGCGCTCATGGCCGCCTCGGTTCCCGACGACACCAGGCGGACCTGGTCGCACCCGGGCACGCGGGCACAGATGGCCTCGGCCAGGAGCACCTCGCCCTCGGTCGGGGCCCCGTAGGTGGTGCCCCGCGCCGCCGCGTCGGTGATGGCGGCGATGACCTCGGGGTGGGCGTGCCCGAGCAACGACGCCCCGTAGGACTGGACGAAGTCGAGATACCGGTTCCCGTCGGCGTCCCACACCGACGCGCCCTGACCCCGGGCCACGAAATAGGGCTCCCCCCCCACCGAACGGAACGAGCGCACCGGCGAGTTGACTCCGCCCGGGATCACCTGGAGGACGCGTTCGAAGAGCTCGGCTGATTGGGTGTGGTCAGCCACCCAGGACCTCGGCCAGATCACCGGCGAAGTAGGTGAGGATGACGTC
>DASXMT010000070.1:0-3889 GCA_036495505.1 Acidimicrobiales bacterium
GGGCGGGGGACCCGTCGGGGTAGAGCTCGGGCAGGTCTTCTCCCGCTTCGGTGTCGAGGTGACAGTGCTCGAGGTGGCCGAACGCCTGCTCGCGACAGAGGACCCGGAATCGAGCGAACTGCTGGCCACCGTGTTCGAACGAGAGGGGATTGCCGTCAACACCTCGGTCAACGTCGTGTCCGTCAGCCACGACGGTCATCGTTTTACCATCACGCTCGACTCGGCCGACCCGGTGATGGCCGAACGGCTGCTGGTGGCAACCGGCCGTCGCCCCGACCTTCGGGGACTCGACGTAGGGTCCATCGGTGTCGACGAGGACGCCGACGCCATATCGGTGGACGACCACATGCGGGTGACCGACGGCGTTTGGGCTGTCGGTGACATGACCGGCAAAGGAGCCTTCACCCACGTGTCGATGTACCAGGCCGCCATCGTCATCGACGACATCCTCGGTCGGCCGGTGACCGCAGCCGACTACCGGGCCGCGCCCCAGGTGACGTTCACCGACCCCGAGATCGGCTCGGTCGGACTGCACGAAGCGTCGGCCCGGGACAAGGGAATCGCCGTGCGAGTGGGCCGGGCCCAGGTCCCCAAGTCGGCGCGCGGTTGGATCCACAAGGCCGGCAACGACGGGTTCATCAAGTTGGTTGCCGATGCTGACCGCGGCATCTTGGTGGGGGCCACCTCAGCGGGGCCGGTGGGCGGCGAGGTGCTCGGTCTGTTGACGCTGGCCGTCCACGCCCAGGTGCCCATCACCCAGCTCCAGCAGATGATCTACAGCTATCCGACCTTCCACCGCGCCATCGAGAGCGCACTGGCCGACATGATGCAGGACGGTTCGGGCGGCTAGCCCGGCTGACGGTCGGGGCCGGGCCGACCCTGGGCGGCGGGGCGCGGGACAAATCGGAGGCCGGAGCAGGCGTGGGCGGTCCAGCAAACAGGGTGGTCCGCTCCGGCAGCCTTCAGAAGCGACGACTCAGGATGGCTCAGCAGTAGGGGGAGGACAGGGTCATGAGGAACTCGCCCCCCTCGGACTCCCACATGGCCTCGACGACGAACCCCGAGGCCACCAGCTCCTCCTCCAGACCCTCCGGCGTGAACTTGCAGCTGATCTCGGTGAGGACGTCCTCGCCGTCCTCGAAGGTCACGTCCAGGTCGAGGTCGGACACCCGCACCTGTTGCGCGCCCGTGGAGCGGAGCCGCATCTCGATTCGGCTGTCGGCTTCGTTCCACAGCGCCACGTGCTGGAAGCGCTCGGGTACGAAGTTCGCACCCAGCTCGCGGTTCAACACGTGGAGGACGTTCCGGTTGAATTCGGCCGTGACGCCAGCGGCATCGTCGTAGGCGGCCACCAGCCGTTGACGATCCTTGACCAGGTCGGTGCCGAGGAGAAAGTGGTCGGACGGATCCATGGCACAGTCGAGATCCATGAGGAAACGGCGCCGCTGAGCCGGATCGAGGTTGCCGATGGTGCCGCCGAGAAAGGCAAAGAGCCGAACCCCGCCGGTGGGAAGGTTCTCCAAGTGCCGGATGAAGTCCGCCACCACCGCAGTGATGGCGAGGCCCGGGAACTCGTGAGCGAGCTCCAGCGCCGATGCCCACAGGGTGGTCTCGCTCACATCCAGGGGGACGAACCGATCGAGCGTGCCGGTGGCCTGCATGGCCTCGAGCAGGACACGCGATTTATCGCACGTGCCCGAGCCCAGCTCAACCAGCGTGTCGGCCTTGGACCGCTGGGCCATGTCCTTGGCGTGGGCCTCGAGGATGGAACGCTCGGCTCGGGTCGGGTAGTACTCGGGCAACCGGGTGATCTCGTCGAACAGTTGGCTGCCCCGGTCGTCGTAGAAGTAGACCGGCGGCAGATGCTTGTGCTCGGCGGTGAGCCCCACCCGCACGTCCGCCTCCATGGCGGCGCGCAGATCGTCAGGCGTCAGGTGGACCTCCACCGTCGGACGAATGATCTCCGCGTCGGTGGGCTCAGACATCCTTGGCCAACCGGAGCCCGCTGAACGCCCAACGGGCCGCAGGGGGGAAGAAGTTCCGGTACGTGGGACGAACGTGACCCTGCGGGGTGACACAGCAACCACCCCGCAATACGTACTGGCTGACCATGAATTTTCCGTTGTACTCGCCCACCGCCCCGGGAGCCGGCGCGAACCCGGGGTACGGGCTGTAGGCGCTCGAGGTCCATTGCCACACGTCGCCAAAGGGGCTCGAACGATCGCCGGCGATCGGGGAAGGATGGAGCACGTGGGGGTCGAGGAAGTTCCCGTCGACCGCCTCGGCTGCCGCGTGCACCTCCCATTCCGCCTCCGTGGGCAGCCGGGCACCGGCCCAACGGGCGTAGGCATCGGCTTCGTAGTAGCTGAGATGGCAGGCCGGCTCGGCCGGGTTCAGGCGCCGAGACCCGGCCAGGGTGAAGATGTGCCACTCGTCGTCGACGCGAGACCAATACAGGGGGGAGTCCCACTGCCCGGCAACCGCCGCCGCCCATCCGTCGGACAGCCAGAGGTCCGAGTGGTGATAGCCACCGTCCTCGATGAACGACAACCACTCCCCACAGGTGACCGGTCGACGGGCCATGGCGAAGGGCCGTTGATAGACGCGGTGCCGGGGTGACTCGTTGTCGAACGAGAATGCGGTTCCGTCGTGGCCGATCTCCATCGTGCCCGACGGGTACCTGATCCAGGACAACGGTGTTGTCTGCGATGGTGCCGGCACCTCGAGGTCCCCATAGGCCGGATCGAGTGGGCTGCACGACAACACGTGCTTGATATCCATCAAGAGGAGCTCTTGATGCTGTTGTTCGTGATTGATGCCGAGCTCCACCAACGCCAGCCCGTCGTCGTCGAGCGCATCGTCGAACAGTCGGCCCATGGCTGCATTGACGTGGCGCCGATACGACGCGATGTCATCGATTCCCGGGCGTGACAACAAGCCCCGTTCGTCGCGGGCGTGGCTGGCCCCTACACCCTCGTAGTACGAGTTGAACAGAAACCCGTAGGCGGGATGGAAAGGCTCGTATTCGCTCAGCCTGGGTGCGAGCAGGAAGGTCTCGAAGAACCACGACGTGTGGGCCCGGTGCCACTTGGTCGGGCTCACGTCCGGCATGGACTGGACGGTCTGGTCTTCGGCCGAGAGTGGCTCGGCCAGGGACTCGGTCAGCGCCCGTGTCTCGTCGAAGCGAGTAGCAAGCGTCTCTTGATCGAGGGCTGTTGAGAGTTCGATGGTCTCGCTCTCCTTCCGGTGCGGTCCGGTTCTGCTCCGCCGCTTCTGCCGTAGGTTCGACGGCATCCCACGTAGACAGACAAGATACCCGGAGCGACCCCAGAGCGAACCCGCACCCCCTCGGCGACGGGAATGCGACGCGGTGTAGTCGTAGCTTTGAACCAGGCAAGGTCGGCGCCGACCAGGACTGGATACGAGCGGATGGTTGGGACGCCACAAGGGAGATCGCCGTGGTCGAAACGAACGAAGAGTACCCGTCCACCAGCGGGTTTGGTGACGGGAGCCGGTATGAGCGGGGTCGGCCCGGCTATCCGGACGAAGCCCTGGCCCTGTTCGCCCGGGTGTTTGATCTCGGGCCCGGAAAACGCGTGATCGACCTCGGAGCGGGCACGGGAAAGTTCACCCGTCAGCTCGCCCTTTCCGGCGTCGAGATCCTGGCCGTCGAGCCGTCGCCCTCCATGCGCACGGAGTTCGCCCGGAACGTACCCGACGTGGAGCTGGTCGACGGAAGTGCGGAAAACATTCCCGCGCCCGACGCCTCGGTAGATGCCATCTTCGTGGCTCAGGCATTTCATTGGTTCGACGCCGAAGGCGCGCTCTCCGAGATCGCACGCGTTCTCCGGCCCGGTGGTGGATTGGGGCTGATCTGGAACGAGCGCGA
>DASXMT010000071.1:0-2459 GCA_036495505.1 Acidimicrobiales bacterium
AGTTGACCCGGGCTGAGAAGCTTTGCCGAACTCATGTTCGGCGAACGTTTCGACCCGCGGCTGCTCACCGCTCGTAGTTGTATGGTCAGGCGCAGTGTGCGGGTTGTAAAGGCCGGGCGGAAAACCGAGAGCCACTCGTCAGGGCTCGTGTCGCAGTGGTCGCCACTCGAGGGCGGACGCTCGGACGATCTCACCGTGGGCCATTGAGCGGGTCCCCTTGTGGCTTTGGGTTGGGCCATCAGGAAATACCCGATATTCAGCGGCCGCTCGGATAGGTTTGCGTAGTGGCTAGGACGATTCTCGTGGATCAGTGTGTCGGAGCAGCAGAAATCCTCACGCGGCTTGGGTCGGACCGGACCACGTTCATGCGCATCTAAGGAGGGACCATGACCGAAGAATTGGAGTCGTGGGACGAGGGGCGACGCGCGGTCAAAGATCTGATGGGGTCGATCGCGGCCGAGCTGGTTCAGGATGCAACCAAACAAGAGCTTCTAGACGAAACGCTCCGCCAGGTTCTGACAGAAAATGCGATCATGCGAACGACCCAACGAAGTTTGCCTGAGGTCGCAGCCGCCGCCGGCCGATGCAATCAGTACGCCGCCGAATTCGTCGATGCCCGAGCAGCCGTGTCGATCGCCGCCGCTCGATTCCATGAAGCGATTCTGGATCTGATCGAAGCCACCGAGACGCACACAGTCGAGGAAGCCCTCAACCGTTCCGCCGAGACCGGATTTCCAGTCGTCACTTCGTGAGCGTGGCTTTGACTCTGTCGGGCGGGTCGACGATCAGTGGCGGAGACCAGCGGCGTTTTGTGCGGTGGAGGAAATCTGCGCGAGCGAGAGTCCAGTGGAGACCGGCCTGAGCTGATCCGGCCCGCTCCGACCGGTTCCGAGTTGCCCGTCGTCGTTGCGGCCCCAAGCCCAGAGCCTCCCGGAATGGTCGATGGCGTAGGAGGCGTACCCGCCAGAAGCCACCGCGGCCGGTAGTGCTCCTTTGGGAAGCGTGATGCGGATCGGGGTGGTGGCGTCGTCGGCGGTGCCGTCACCCAGCTGGCCGTGTGTCCCGTCGCCCCACAGCCACAACGAGTCGCCGGCGAGGATGGCGATTGTCTGGCCGTTCTTGGCGCCACTTCCTCCTTGGAAGACCTGGTCGACCGCCGCCGGCAGGGCCACGGAGACCGGCACGGCACTGTCGCTGGTGGTGCCGTCGCCGAGCTGCCCGGCCTGGTTGTAGCCCCAGTCGTAGTACGAACCGTCGGCCATCAGGGCACCGGAGCCGCCCCATGACGACGTCAGCGTTTTGACCTTCCCCTCGGGTAGCCCGATCACAGGTGTCGGCGTCGAGCTCGATGCCGTGGACCCGTTACCGAGCTCGCCGAAATCGCCACTCCCGCAGGCAACCACCGCGCCGTTGGCATCGAACAGGGAGTGGGTGCGGGCACCGGTGCCCAAGGTGACGTGGGACAGTGGGATCTTCTTGGGCTTGGACACCACGGTCCCGCTGGGTAGGCACAGGTCGTGGCTGGCGTTAAGACCCCATCCCCAGGCGTCGCCGTGCGAATCAATGGCCAGGCCGCCGTCGAAGGGCATGGGGTTGGGGAGTGAGGTGATCGTCACCCCCTTGGGAACCAGCACTTTCACCGCAGTGCGCGTATAGAGGGGTGTTCTCCCGTTGCCCAGTTCCCCGTTGCTGCCCACACCCCACGCCCATAGCGTCCCGGTTGAGGTGAGGGCGTACGTGTTGGAGTTCGAGGTGGCGATCTGCGTCACTGTGCCCTTGATGCCAGAGATGGCGGTGGGCGCCTCGTGCTCGGTCTGGACGACCGGCCCCAGGGTGCCCGCCACCCCAAAGGTGTAGACCGTAGGTTTGGCCAATGCCTTGGTGGTGGGCTGGGCCGAAGCCGTGCCGCCACCGATCGCCGCCAACGCGAATGCACTGAGGAGCACGCCGGTGGCCCGCAACAGGTGTCGACGACCGTTCATTGCATTTCCTTCCCTTGTCGATCCCGTAGGACAAAGCTGCCAAGAGACTCGGCACGTCCACCCCACAAGGGGATCCCTAGCCGTAGAATGTCAACCAAGGTTGTCATTCTACGGGAGCAGGACCGGTGAAGCCAGGCGGCTCGCCATCGAGTGCCCCGAGACGGGAGGACGAGCGAGTCGCAGGCGCGAGCCATTGGCCTCGGTGCGGCCCTATGGCAGGCTGGGTCGGTTACCAGCGTCGGCTGGACGAGCAGATGGCCACGGCAAGGTTTCGAGGATCGAGGGTTTCCCGACGGTCGGGTTCTGCGCATCTGCTCGCGTATTCCTGAGGCAACGATCTCGCAGATCGGTCGAGAGCTCGGGATCACGCGCCAGGGGGCTGGCAAGGTCGTGGCCGCCCGGGGCATCGAACGCCAGTTGCCCGAAGAGGTGGGGGAGAGGGCCTTCGACGGCCTGTCTCTCCTCCTGGCGATGACC
>DASXMT010000072.1:0-8039 GCA_036495505.1 Acidimicrobiales bacterium
CCACCCACTGGGCCCCCTTTGGGCTTGACCCACTGGATTTTCGAGGATCCAACCAAGGCTGTCGCTTTGAGGCTGACCGATACGAGGGTGACGAGTGGGTGTGGTCGTCGCCACGTGTCAATCTGCCGGCGAACCCCTGCATGGTTTCGCTTCAGCGCCCGAACCGGATCGGCACCGCATGCTTCGCCGCTCGAGGCACTCGCCGCTGCCGTTTTCTTTCGTTGGCGCCGAATCGCGTGCAGTCAAGAGCTGGCGCCTTCGAGACGGCTGTCGTACTCATCCGCCAGGGCCAGGAGTGCGTTCGCTCCATCGCCGGTGAAGCAGGATCCGTGCATCACCGCCAGCGTGGAAGGTGCGAGGTCTGCCAGTCGGCGGATGGTCGGACCCGTGTTCGGAGTGAGGCAACTGGCCCCGAAGACGTCTTCTGCCTGCGCGGCGGCGCCGACGATGTCGTCGGTCGTGGTTGCCGGTCCGTTGCCGAGCTGGGTGAAGAGATCTCCGCAAAGCAGGGTGTTGGTGGTCTCCTCATAGAGGATCCGAGCCTCCCAGCCATGGGGGACGTGGGGTGTGTCGATGTTCCGGACACGATGTGCACCCAGCTCGATGACCTGGCCATCAGCCAGTGGCACGGGCGGCCGATCGGCTAGGTCGTTCAGCGACACCATGCAGCCAAGAGCGCCGTGCGCCACCTCGGCCTGGGGCGCGGCGGCGAGCAGCTCGTTCATGGCGCCGCACTCGTCCGCCTCGACGTGGCCGAAGGTGATCCAGCGCAGGCCGGCTAGCGGGGTTATCCCAGCAATGGTCTCGGCGAGGGCAGGGAACATCGCTCGCTGCCCGGTGTGGAAGAGGAGGGGCTGTTCGTCGTCGATGAGGTACTGGTTGAAGGTGAAGCCGGTGGGTCCGATGTCGGGGACGAAGGTAGAAAAACGGTAGATACCGTCGGCGATCTCGGTGGTCTGTGTGTCCATGCCGTCAAACGGTAGCCTTTGGCGGCACCATCTGTGGTTGACAAAGTCGATGGGTTAAGTCAGATTACCTAGGGTAAGGAGCTGTGCTCCGCGTCATGGCCATAAGCCCTGGAAGAAATCACATGGAACTCACCGATGAAGACCGATTGCACGCCCTGTTTGCCGCGTTGAGTGCTGGCGACCTGGTCACGTTTCTTGGGTGGTGTGCGGACGACATGAGCCTGACGGCCCGGGGGACGAGGGCGCGAACGACGATCGTTCCCAAGCGAGAGATCGTCAACTGGCACCAATCGATGGAGGCCCTGGCGGGCAGCACCCTGGAAACATCGGTGTCACTGGTTCTATCCGGCGAACGCGAGAACGTCGTGTTGTTGCGGTACAGCTTCCAACGAGACGGGCGGATGCGCTCGTACGAAACGGCGAACCTTTGCACCTTCCGAGCCGGGCACCTGGTTGCCTGGTTCTCCTATCCGTTGAGTCTCGAGGAGTACGCCGAGGCCTGGGGCATCGGCGCGATGTCCGAACGCCAGCCGGCCTAGGAAACTCCAGGGTGAGTTGCACGACGAAAGACTGTCCGAACCCGAACCCGGCGTCGTGCGCCTGGATCGGGGTGCAGCGCTGCTCATGACGGCGGTGCGGGCGACGTTCGAGATGGCACCAGGGCCGAGGTTCCTGTCGGAGCGACCCCACCAGTCCGAGACGGCGGCAGGGCGAGATCGGGCATGAGGGTGAGTGCAGCCGGCGACGCTGCCTGTCGGCTGGTCGTGTCGCTGGCGCTGCACCCGACGGCTGAACCGACATCTGTATCGACACTGGCCGCTCGTACGGGCCTTCCGGCTCCGTTCGCCGGTCAACTACTCGCCGGTTGTAGGCGCGCGGGAATCCTCACCGCCCGGCGAGGACGAAACGGCGGGTACTTCCTCAACGGCCATCCCAGGCACGTCACATTGGCAGCGGTGATCGATGCGATTGATGGCCCAATCGCCCCCGCACTCCCTGTGACCTGTGCCCAAAGGAACGAGGAGGCCATCGGGGCGGACGAATTGAGCGCCATATGGACCGAGGTGAGCGCCGAGGCGAGGATCCGACTGGGCAAGTTCAGCATCGAGGACGTTGTGCAGCAAGCAACCGGTTCTCGGCCCAACGGGCCCAACTGGCCCAAGCCCAACAGGCCCAAGCCGAACGGGCCCAACAGGCCCGACCAATCGACAAACGATCTCGCCGACGACGCGACGGACTCCCTGGAATGAGAATAAAAGAATTCCTATCGATTTGACATTGTTGACAGACATAGTCAGGATTAGGCTCCGATCCCCACGTCAGCGTCAACCCGAATCCGAGGAATCCATGACGACCACCACCGAGACACCCGTCCAGCTCGATATCGCCCCCCTGTCGGGAACGATCGGCGCAGAGATCCGCAACGTCGATCTTCACCAAGATCTGAGCGCCGAGGTCGTGGCGGCCATCCGCCAGGCCCTGCTCGACTACAAGGTGATCTTTCTCCCCGGTCAGCACCTTTCCCCTGAGGAGCACAAGAGCTTCGCCACCTACTTCGGGGAGATCACCAACGCGCATCCGGTGATCCCCGGCCTCGGGGAGCACCGTGAGGTCTTCGAGATCGACTACACCCAGGCCCGCCAGATCGTCGAGAGCGAGAAGAAGCCCAAGGTCGGCCTGAGCAACGACTACGGCGACCGCGACAAGTGGCACACCGACGTCACGTTCGTGGAGACGCCCCCGCTGGGATCCATCCTCAACGCCATCGTCATTCCTCCTGCTGGCGGCGACACCTTGTGGGCGGACACCAACGCGGCGTACGAAGGGCTCTCGCAACCGATCAAGGACCTGGTCGACGGTCTGACCGCCATCCACGACGGGAACCATGCCTTCGGCAAGCTCTTGGACCTGATCGGCGAAGGGGAGTGGGAAGGCAAGAAGTTCACCAAGCTGGAGCCGGTCGAGCACCCGGTGGTCCGCACCCATCCCGAGACGGGACGACGCAGCCTGTTCGTGAACCCGGGCTTCACCATCAAGATCAAGGACGTGACTACGAAGGAGAGCGACACCATTCTCCGCTTCCTCTACGACCACATGGCGACACCCGAATTCGTGGTCCGCTATCGGTGGGAAGAGGGCGACCTCGGCTTTTGGGACAACCGGACGACGATGCATTACGCCATCACCGATTACGGCGAGGCTCACCGGGTCATTCAGCGGGTGACGATCAAGGGCGACAAGCCCTTCTGAGCCCCGTGCCGAGTCCGGGCACATGCCGAGTCCGGGCCCGCTTTCGTCTTTCGGACATCACGTCGTTCAGCCCCAAGACCCCGTTCCCTTCTCGCACAACTCGAACACTCTCAAAAAAGGACAGGTATGCGTCGACAATCCCCAACCGTGAGCGGCTCCAACTGGCGTCGCCGCGTCGCCGTCGTGCTGACGGCGTTTGTCTCGCTGAGCTCGATGATCGTCGGTTTCTCAGCCAAGGGTGCGTCCGCCGCCACCACGACGTCCACCACCAGCTCGGTCGACTTGTCCGGGGTAACCCTCAATTTTGCCGACCAGTTCAAGGAGTACCAGACCATCTTTGCAGCCACGGGGGCATTGAATGGCGCCCCGTACAAAGTGAGCTACAGCGAGTTCGTGGGTGGACCGCCGATCATCGCCGCTGAGACCGGTGGCTCCGTCGACCTCGGGGACGTGGCCGAAACGCCTACGATCTTTGGCCAGGCCGCCGGGGACCCGATCAAGGTGGTGGCCGCGACCTCAGCTGCCAACCCGAACACCTCGCCCTTTCCCTTCCTCGTGCCGAAGAACTCGCCCATCAAGAAGGTCTCTCAGCTCCGCGGGAAGACCATCGCCGTACAAGAAGGCACGGTCGAGCAGTACCTCCTGGTCCAGGTGCTGAAGAAGGCCAAGATTCCCTACAGCGCGGTCACGGTGGACAACCTGAACTTCACCGCCGGTTCAACCGCGGTAACCAGCTGGAAGGTGGACGCGGCCATCGTGCCCCAACCTCTTGCCGGCATCGACCTGGCCGGTGGCAAGGTAAAGCAGCTGATCAGCGGAGCTGGGTACATCAAGGTGCTGGGCTATCTGGTGGCCAGCCAATCGGCACTCAACAATCCCCAAAAGACAGCGGCCATCACGGATTTCATCAATCGTTTCTACAAGGCCATTGCTGTTCTCAGGAAGAACCCGAATCTGGCTGCCGAGACTTATGTGAAAACCTACGGCGTTACCCTGGCCGTAGCCAAAGAAGCGGTCGCATCGGCACAGGCCGTGGGAACCCCCATCACCCCAGCCATCATCAGCTATCAGCAGCAAGAGGCGGACACGTTCTTCAGCCTCGGCCTCATCCCCAAGAAGATCAAGGTCAACTCGGTCTTCGATCTGAAGCTGAACTCGCAGATCTCTGACGCAGCTGGCCTGACCGGCTTATGAGACGTGATGGAGCGAACAGATATGACTGATCTCGCCCACCGCGACTCCCACACGGTGCCCCCGGATTCGGTACGCCTCGCCAGGACGTCGGATCAGGCAGTGCCCGGACTGATCAGGCCCATCGTCCAGCACCAGGCCGATCGGAGCAAGCGCGTCTCGCTCCTGTTCCGAATCCTCGTACCTCTGGCCATAGTCGGCCTGTGGTGGCTGCTCACCGGTACCGGAGTGATCGACCCCACGGTCCTGTCCTCGCCTGCGACTACGTGGAGCAGTTTCGTGGACCTGCTGGCCCACAAGGACCTGCTCGGGGACATCGGAATATCGTTGGCCCGCGCCGGCATCGGCCTGGCTATCGGAGGGGGCATCGGCCTCATCCTGGGCATCATCGTGGGGCTGTTCTCGCTGGGTGAGGAGTTGCTCGACTCGTCGCTGCAGATGTTCCGGGTCATCCCCTTCCCCGCGGTCATCTTCTTGTTCATCGTGTGGTTCGGCATCGGCGAGACGGCCAAAGTGGCCCTCATCGCTCTGGCCACGCTGTTTCCCATGTACCTGAATACTTCCAATGGTGTGCGCAACGTGGATCGACGGGTGGTGGAAGCGGCTCGTTCCTTCGGCCTCCGGGGTTGGCGACTGATCCGACAGGTGGTCATCCCCCTGTCTCTTCCCTCCATCCTGACCGGGCTGCGGTTCTCGGCCGGCATCTCGATCGTCGCCCTGGTATTCGCAGAGACGATCAATGCCAACAAGGGCATCGGCTATCTGGCCAACCAGGCCGCCAGCTTCAATCAGGTTTCCGTCCTCGTGGTCTGCATCATCATCTACGCCCTCATGGGCATCGTGGCCGATGTCATCGTCCGGCTCATCGAGAGAGCGGCAATGCCGTGGCGGCGTCAGATGGCAGTGCGATGACCGTCATAGGGGCCGATGACCGTGCCGTCATCGTCCAGGGGGTCACCAAGACCTTTGGGGTTCGAGATGTCCTGTCCAACCTGGACCTGACCGTCGGCCGAGGCGAGTTCGTTGCCTTGCTCGGGGCTTCGGGCAGCGGGAAGACCACGCTGTTGCGCGTCCTTTTGGGGCTCGAGACCACGTCGGGAGGCGACGTGTTCGTGCCCGAGGCGCGGACCACTGTCTTTCAGGAGCCGCGGCTGGTGGCGTCGATGCGGGTGTGGAACAACGTCGTCATCGGGCTCCCCCGTCAGTCTGGAACCCGAAAAATCGCCATCTCGGCTCTCCGTGAGGTGGGGCTCGAAGGTCATGCCGACGCGTGGCCGGGAACGCTGTCGGGAGGTGAGGCCCAGCGGGTGGCGCTGGCTCGGGCACTGGTGCGACAACCCGAGCTCTTGCTGCTGGACGAGCCGTTCGCCGCCATCGATGCCCTGACCCGCCTCAAGATGCAGGCCCTGGTGGCCGAATTGTGCGCTCGTCACCGCCCTGGCGTGCTGTTGGTGACCCACGACGTCGAGGAGGCCGTACTGCTTGCCGACCGTGTGTTCGTGCTCAAGGATGGACAGATCTCGCTCGACTTGACCATCGACCTCCCTCGGCCCCGTCGCATCGGTGGACCGGAGTTCGACGCCTTCCGGGACCGGTTCATGGCTGAGTTGGGCGTCTTGGACCCCGGCCGGGGTCTGCCGGTCACGGATTCGACTACCTGAGTCATGGATCAGCCAGAGACACCTGCTCCATCGCCGAGCGATCGAATCGACGTCGGCGCTGCAGTCACGATCAACTGGCAGTGGCCGGTTCGCTCGCCGGGTACCGGTGACGTCAGGTCCGCGATCTGTCCTTCAGGTCCGTCCCAAGTGCATCGAGCCAGTCGCCGGTTCCTTGTTCCCGCCAGCTCGGTTGCTCGAGGCCGTCGAGAAAGGCGCCCTGCTCGGTGAGAACCAACCGGGCGCCATCGCCCGACGGGGTGAGCTCCACCGTCGTCAGGGACACCGTCGAGAGCACCTCGTCCGCCGACAGCGTGGACGTGTACACAATTCGTTCGTCGGGGACGATGTCCCGATAAAAGGACTCGAAGGTTATCCGCGTACCGTTGTTGTCGCCGTGCGTGACCTCCCGCCCTCCGACCCTGAAGTCGAGCTGGTAGTCGGATTCAGATCCAGAGAACCACCGGGCCTTGGCTACGGGGTCCGCCCATGCTGCGAAGACCTCACGAGGCGATGCGCCATAGGTGCGCTCGAGGCTGAAGGTGGCGTGTACTGCTGAGTGTTCGTCCATCATGTCGTTCCTCTCGGTTGCGGGTCGGATTGGTCGGCGAGGTACTCACCGAGCCGATCGAGTCGGTGCTCCCACGCCGTGCGTTGCCCACTGATCCAGTCTTCGGGGCGCCGCAAGGCGTCTGGCTCGACGTGACAGGTCCGCACCCGGCCGACTTTCTCCGACCGGACGAGGTCACAGGCCTCGAGCACCTGTATGTGCTGCATAACCGCGGGCAGCGACATGGCCAAGGGGCGAGCAAGCTCACTCACCGAGGCCGGGCTGGCGACCAGGCGCTCGACGATGGCGCGACGGGTGGGATCGGCCAGCGCTTGGAACACGGTGTCAAGACCCGATTGGTTAGGCACGTGGTTAAGTGTATGCCCCAATGGTGCGAAAGTAAAGGACAAGGTTAACTATTCCGGACCGCATCCGCATGTCCGTCCCGGAGAGAGGACCATGCGGAGCGCTGGCGACCAAAGTGTTTGCGGCCTGGCGCGGGCGACCGAACGCTGGCGACCACGTGTCGGCAGCCGGGCGCGGGCGATCGATTCCTGCGTTGACCTTTCAGGCCTCAGGCTGCCTCAGCCGTGTTTCAGGCCTCAGGCTGTCTCAGCCAATGGTCGGTCGTGAACCCGATTCCTGGGCTGGAGCAGTCTGTGCACTCCCGGGGAAAGCGGGCAGGGGCAGCTTCGACTGCGAGGTCTGGTAGGCGAGCTCTGCCGCCGTGGCCGACGGACTGGCGGCGGGGATGGGCGGTGCCGCCTCCGTTGATCGCTGGAAGGCAGCCGTGAAGTCGCCGAACGTGCTTCTGCGCCAGTCGCTGATGTTGGGTTCGGTGATCCCGGTGACGCGCTCGATGAACCGGAGGGCCGAGGTGTGATCGAAGGCATCGGAACACACGTAGCCGCCCACTGTCCAGGGAGACATGATGATGGCGGGGACCCGGAACCCTGACCCGATGGGCAACCCGCCACCGGGTGTTCCGCCGGGGGAGTTCAGAGTCACGAACTCATCGGGCGTTCCCGGCGGAGGAGTGATCGGCGGCACGTGGTCGAAGAGACCATCGTTCTCGTCGTAGTTGAGGATGAAGACGGTCGAGTTCCACAGGTCCTCATTGGCGGCCAGGGCTTCGATCTTGGAAGCCACGAACTGTGCACCGGCGGCGGGCAGGAACGAGGGGTGCTCTGAAGCCACGCTGGTAGGGAAGATCCAGCTCACCATGGGCAGCGTCCCGTTGGCGCAATCCTCCTCGAAAGCCATGGTGGGATCACTGGCCGTGCCCCCGCCGAAGAGAGTGCTCACGCCGAACGCGTTCTGGTACAAGCTCGAGGATTGCGGAGCATTGATGAACTGGCTGAAGAACTCGAGCACGTTGGTGCCGTAGTTGTCCGCCTGCTGGTAGCACTTCCACGATATGCC
>DASXMT010000073.1:0-4275 GCA_036495505.1 Acidimicrobiales bacterium
AGCTCGCCCGTCTCGATCTCGTCGGTGCCGGCGAGCAGACAATGCCGGCCGGGAAACCTGCGATTCCACCGGCGCGAGCCTAGACATCCCTCCTATGGTCGCTGCCGTCCCCGGTAGACACCACCAACACGCGCAGTATCAGAGTTTCGAGTAGCCCGTCGACGCTCGGCGTTATCCGCACGCCGCTCAACCGGTGGGGCACCTGGCCCAGCCAGTCGGTTTCCTCGGCTCATGCCCAGCTGGAGCCTCACCAGGCCCGCACGTTCGGCAGCAAGGCCCAGAATCCCGTGCCGAGACTGCGGCAGAACCCCGGCCCGGCCGGTCGGGCGATGGCGACCGTGAAGCGGAAGTGATCGACAGGCGGCGGCGACCATCAGGCGGAAGCGACCACCCCGTGCATGAGCTCGAGCCCGGCCAGCCCGGGGAGGCGGTCGACCCGGCGGTCGATGCGCTCGACCATGGGCAGGCCGTCGACCCCACCGAACAGAAAACGGCTCAGGAACTTGACCTCGCCGTCGGGCATGAGGCTGCTGCCGACGGGCGCCCAGAAGTGCTGGAGGGCCCACCGGGTAAGTCGTTGTGCAGCGCGGCTGGCCGAGAGGCGGGACTTGGCCTGGTCCACGTAGAAGTCGACGTGTCGACCCTCTTGCTTCATGATCCTCCGGAGCAGGTCCGAGAGCACCGGGTGACCGGCGATGTTGGCCAGGCGGCTGTATCCGGCCTGCGTCGTCCACTCGTTGACCGCACCCCACGTCATGTGCACGGCGGTGAGGTGCGGAGTGAGCATGGAACCCAACTGAAAGGTGAGCGGGCGCCATGCGTCCCGCTTGGGCAGATGCTGACGGAGCGCAGCGATCCGACCGGTGCCGTCCGGTTCGTCATGGGCGGCGAGCACCTCGGCGATGGCCTCGCCGTGCCAGTGCTCCTCGTAGTTCCACATGGTGAGGAACGAGGTGATGTCAGGGTCCTTGTGAGCTTGGGTGACCAGGATGTCTCGGAGGTAGCACACCGTGTGGATCTCGACGTCGTGCATGTATCGCAGACAGCGAAGGACGTCAGGGGCGAGGGGCTGGGCGCGGAAGGAGGAGAAGTCGATGTCTTCGGTGTCAAGTTTCGCCGAGCTGGAGCGGTACGTGTCTAGGTCGAAGCTCATAACTCTTCTTCGTAACCGGGCGGCCTCAGGATGACGATGGGAAAGGACAAGTGGATCAACGACCCCAGGAGGAATGGTAGCAATCCTGACCAGGCACAACGCGGATAAGGGGGTCGATGTCGCGGTGGTGATGCACGAGGCGACCCTCGGTGTCGGCCGCGGTTTGGAGGTGCGGAATTACCTTCATCACAGAGGTCTTCGGGGCCGAGCGGCGGCTGGATGACGAACAGGCGACAGCGACGAACAGACGACGACCAACGGGCCACGACCGACAGCGACAAGATGGTGGACAGATGACCGGGTCGAGCGATGAGACGTCACGGGGCGCGAGGGTCCCCGTTGCCGCGGCTGGGAAGGCCGGGTGGCATGACCAGGGGTTTGAGCTTTTGACCCATCCAGATCGTCGCCTGGTTCCGAAGACGGTACTGAGATGATCGATCTGGGGACAGCGAGCGATGCCAATCTGGTGGTCGCCATCGCCCGATGGCACGAGCCGGCGATGGCCGAGGCATATCGCCGACACGGCGGTGCTGTCCATGCCCTGGCTCGCCGCGTCCTTCGTCACGAGTCCTCCGCCGAGGAGATCACCCAAGAGGTGTTCTTGGACCTATGGCAGCACCCAGAGAAATTCGACTCGCAACGCGGGACGCTTCGCTCGTTCCTCTTGGCTCGCACCCACAGGAAGTCGGTGGACCTGATCCGGTCAGAGGAGTCGCGCAAGGGACGCGAGGAGCGCACCTCACGCGAGACGGCCACGGCCGGATACGACCTCGAGCACCACGTCTGGGACCTGGCCGTGGCCGACCAGGTCAAAGAGTCGATGGCTGAGCTTCCAGACGACATCCGCCAGCCCATTGAGCTGGCCTACTTCGGCGGCCACACGTATCGAGAGGTCGCGGCGATGCTGCAGGCGCCGGAGGGCACGGTGAAGAGTCGAATTAGGTTGGGCTTGACCCGGTTGCGTGCCAGCCTGGCCGAACGGGGCGTGGAGCCCGCAGGAGCAAGTTCGTGACCGGATTCCTGAACGGCATGTCGCACGAAGAAGTGGCAGAGCTTCTCGGGGTGTACGCACTCGACGCGCTGGATCCCGAAGAGGCCGCGGCGGTCGAAGCACACCTCAGCGAGTGTCCCCGCTGCTCGGCCGAGTTGGCTCGCCATCACGAGGTGGCAGGCCTCCTGGCCAATTCCGGGGCGGAGGCTCCCCCCGAGCTATGGGACCGGATCTCCGGCCGGCTCGAGAGGCCGGCAGGCGCTGAGACCTCCGAGAGCCCCGACTGGAATCGACTGGCGGCTCGGCTGGAACGGCCACCGGGCACCCCCGACGTGCTGGCTGAAGAGATCGCACCGCGCCCTCCGGCTCGCCGGGAGGTACCCGCCACGGTCGTCCCTCTGGACCACAGCCGCCGGCGCAACCGCCTGGTGATCCGAGGGGTGACGCTGGTGGCGGGAGCCGCCGCCGTGCTGGCCGTGCTGCTGGGCATCCAGGTCGCCCACCTGAATCATCAGGTCGGTCAGTTGCAGTCCGTCGCCGGCAAGGCTGGGCTGTCCCGGACCGTCCAGTCGGCGCTGGAGGAGCCGTCCACCCAGAGGGTGACGCTCGTGCCCTCCGGCGCGCAGAAGGCGAACAGCCCGTCGGTCACGGTGGCCCTCACCTCCTCGGGCGCCGGATACCTGATACCCCAGGGCCTGTCGACACTTCCCGCGGGGAGGACATATCAGCTCTGGGGTCAGATCAATGGGCAGACGATCTCGCTCGGCCTCCTCGGTTCCCACCCGGCCGTGACCGCCTTCAGCATCAACCCCAAAGCTCCGGTGTCCTCGTTCGCCATCACCGCCGAGCGGTCAGGCGGTGCGTTGCAGCCGACCAGCACGCCGGTGGTCCAAGGCGTCGTCGCGACCTGACCCGCTTCATCGTCGTCACGACGTCACGGTTGATCTTTGCCCGGCTCGTTCAGACGCGGTGGACCTCTGCCCGCCTCCGGTTCAGACGCGGTGGACCTGCCCGCCTTGTTCAGACGCGGTGTACCTGGCGCAGGCCGGCCCAGGCCAGATCGGCCAGTCGAATGGCCAGGAGCCCAGCATCGAGACTGGTGGCTGACGATCCCTCGGGGATGCCGGGGGAGGTGTGTACGGCGTGGTCGCGGGCCCCCCGGCCGGCCATCCAGTGTCGACTGGCCCCTTCGGCCATCCCGACGACTGCGTAGGCCAAGAGCAGCCGGTGCTCGGGATCGAGCCCGGCGTCGATGAGCGGGTCGATGGCCTCGGCGATGGCGTCCTCGACCCGACAGAGCGCGTCACCCAGCTCCGGGTCGTCGGGTGCATCACGACCGTAGAGCAGCCGGAAGGCGTCCTCGTTGCCCACCACCATCTCGAAGTAGGCGGCGAAGCCCAGCTCGACCTGTTGGCGCGGCCCATCGGCCTGCGCGGTGGCGGAGGTGATGGCCTCGATGACCTTGCCCGAAACGACATCCATCAGCTCCAGGTAGAGCGCCCGTTTCGAGTCGAAATGTTGATAGACGAGGGGTTTGGTGACGCCGGCCGCCTCGGCGATGTCGTCCATGGTGGTGGCCGCGTAGCCCCGCTCGGCAAAGAGGGACAGGGCCACATCGAAGAGCTGGTTGCGCCGCTCGCCTGCGGTCAACCTTCGGCCCGGCACCGGCGGCGCAGTTCGTCTGGGACCTGGACCGTCGTCCCTGGGGTCGGCAGCCATCGCCTCGGTCATCTCGGCCATGCTACTCCTGGCTCCGAATTGCCAGATCCCTTGGGCCGACAGCAGTCATCTGCCGGGGAGATCGGCCGACGGAGGTCAGCTTTTCGGGAGGGCACGAGCGATCCGTTCGGGCAGATCGCGCAGTGAGAAGTGGGCATCGGCCACGGCGGCATTGTGGCTGAGGAGCGCCGCATCGGGAGCCGAGAGCCAGGCGTCGAGCTCGGCCGGGTGGTTCACGGGGAACCAGTGGAATCCGAACGCGGCCAACTCGGCGGCCACGGGGTAAGGGCCGATGGCCAGCGGGCGTCTGTGGATGGCTGATTCGATGGTCGGGTTCCCGAACCCCTCCCATGTGGAGGGCAGCGCCACCACGTCGCAGGCCGTGTAGGCGTCGTCGACCCGAGCGCCGGAC
>DASXMT010000074.1:0-10636 GCA_036495505.1 Acidimicrobiales bacterium
AAGAAGGCAGTGAGAAAGGTCAGTGCCAGGAAGACAACGGCCAAAAGGGCTGTAAAGAAGGCGGTTCGCAAGACGACCGCCAAGCGGGCTCCCGCTCGCAAGAGCACGGCGAAGAAGGCCACCAAGCGGGCCCCGGCCCGCAAAACGGCGGCCAAGCGCGCTCCGGCTCGCAAGACGACCGCCAAGCGCGCTCCGGCCCGCAAGACGGCAGCGAAGCGCGCTCCGGCCCGCAGGACTGCAGCCAGGCGCGCTCCGGCCCGCAAGGCGGCCTCGGCGCGGTAGGCAGCATCACGAACGGCTCCGGCGGTCGTGGCCATGCCCGGCTGACGGAGACAAACTGATACGACAAACGGGGGCCTTCGGGGTCCCCGTTTGTCGTACTGAGTCGCTCTGGTTCGGCTGCGTCCCATCTCCCATCCGGTCATGGGCCAAAGAGGTCCCATGAGCCTGAGGCAGTTATCTCATGCCGCCGACTAGTGCCGACGCGGCAACGTATGCCGGCTCTCCACCACCGTAGAATGTCGGTCATGGAGGTCACATTCACCAAGCTCTCGGGCCGCCGTTACCTGATGACCGTCGTGCGGGAACTCGGACCCCAGTTGGCACCGCGGCAGGGGCCGGGGTATCACGACTACCTCCCCCACGACGCAGTCCACTTCCTCGTCGAGGCCGAGGCAGGCCTCTCCAGCGGTGTCTTCGGGCAGATCGCAGCCGGACGGAACAACATCTTCACGACGGCCGATCCCGCGTTGAGACGCCATCAGGCTCGCAGAGAGGCCAAGCACCGACCCGTGGGCACGAGTAGAGCCGACATGGCCCGCTCCGAGTCGTTGGCGTCGCTTTGCGTGTCCCTGTGGGAGCTTCGAATGGGGCATCGTCTCGAACTGCCCGAATGGTGCTCCCGGATCGACCGCGACCCCCATACTTCGCCGGTCGTAGAGCGCATCCTGGCGCGTCTCGACGAGTTTGCAGGGAGCTGGAACAGTCTGCCCGTAGGCGGAGGCACCGCCTTGTCGTGGCCGCTCAGCCGACAGGGCAACGCCGGGTCGGAGGGCCGCCGGCATCGCATAGGCAGCGAGACCCATCGTGCCCGACCGATCCCAGGTCATCGGGCGAAGGCTGCTCGAAGCTAGACAAAGGTTGTTCGATGCTGGTCAGAGGTCGGTCATGAGATGAAAGGCCTCCCCGGCGGTGACCGAGGCGAGCGCGCCGTGGGCGCCCAGCTGTCGGCGGACCCGAGTGCCGAATTCCTCGGCTTCGGTGCTGGTGGTCTCCGTGGGGTCGATGCCCATGGTGCTTTGTTGTTGGCTCACGTGACAGAGCAGCGCTTCGATCTTGATGTCTTCGAACCCGCCGACCTCTTCGACGTGGTTGGGTTGGTCCGGCTCCCACAGCACCAAAGCGTCGGGGCGGTGGGGAGAGAGGCCGAGCTCGGGAAAGAAGTGGGGGTCCCGTGCCGCCACCACGGCGTCCACGGTGAGAAAGCCGGCGGCGCGGTGATCGGGATGGAGGCGGTAGCGGCGCCAGGGATCGTGGCCGAGTATCACCGAGGGTCGAATCGTTCTGATGATCCGGCTCACCGCCCGGCGCTCGTCTGCTCCTGCCACCAGCTCGCCGTCGACCCGGTCGAGGAACAGAACGCGGTCGTGGCGACGTCCGTCGTCGCCAGTCCTGCCGTCGATGATGTCAGCGGCGGCCAGGCACTCGGCTCGTCGTTCGGCCACCAGATCAGACAGCTGTCGGTCGGGGTCCCAGGAGCCCTTGGAGCCATCGGTCAGTACCAGGTAATGCACGCGACAGCCGGCACGGGCCCACTTGGCCAACGTGGCGGCACATCCGAATTCGACGTCATCGGGATGGGCGCCGATGGCCAGGGCGCTGGCGGGAACGGCGAGGTTCAGCGACGGCGGTCCATCGACGGGCAGGTCCCCGACCGGGAGACCACTCGGACCTAACCATGGGGCCTCCGATGACGATGCGCCCACAGTTGGGATCGGCTGAGCCCGGCTCAGCGGCTGCCGCGGACGGGCACGACGTCGGCAGGTTCGTCCACGTCCCAGGCCAGGTCGGGTAGGTCCAGGACGTGCAGCGGCAATCCGATGCGAGCAACTTCGGCCCGGTGCCGGGCGAACGAACCCGGGCCGTAGGAGAAGCGGAAGGCGGCGTCAGAGGGAACGGCAATGACATTGGTCCCGTTGCCGAACCGATCGGGGACCAGCGTGACGCCCGGAGCCTGCCCCACCAGCTCGAGGCCGGTGGCTCGCGGAAGGTCGGCGTGAGCCACGATCACCTGAACCACCCCGGCGGAGCGGAGCCGGTCCACGCCGGCCTCGACGGCACCGTTCAGGCCGCGGCCCGGCTCCCAGATGACCAATGCCCCCAGTCCCCGGGCCCAGTCGGCCACTTTGGTGTCGTCGCAGACAACGGCGACGGGGAGGGGTCGGGCGGCCCTGAGCACTTGTTCGGCCATGGCCCGGGCCAACGAAGCCCGCTCGTCCGCGCCGAGGGCGGCGTCCAGTCGACGCTTTGCCTGATCGAACGCCTTCACCGGGACCAACACTGCCGACTGGGTATCGAGCCGTAGGGGCTGGCGCAGGTGGAGCGATCGGATGCCGGGACCGGCCACTGGGTCAGTGTACGGCGCTCGAAGGCCGTGTCCAGCTTGGGCTCGAACGCCCTGTCCATTTTCGGCTCGGAAGCAGTGTCCAGTTTGGCCTAAAGGGCGTCCTCGGGACCGGGGCGTGACGGTCCCGAGGAGCCGATGGACGAGGAGCCGACCATGAACACCCGGATCGCAGGGGTGGGCGATGCATTCACAGGAGTGCACCCGAGGCTTTAGTCTGTGCTCGTGGCCGGGAGAGTTGCCGTTATTGGCGCAGGCTCATGGGGGACCACGGTGGCGTCACTGGTGTCATCGAATACCCCCACCGTTCTGTGGGCCCGGAGCCCGGAACTGGCGGAATCACTCCGGACCGATCACTGCAACCCGAGCTATCTCCCCGACACCACGCTGCCTGATGGCCTCCAGGCCACCGCCGACCTGGACGGAGCAGTCGACGGTGCCGAACTGGTGATCATGGCTGTTCCTTCCCACGGCTTTCGCGCCGTCTTGGCTGACCTGGCCCCGTCGGTCACGCCGGGGACACCGGTGATCAGCCTGACCAAGGGATTGGAGCAAGGAAGCCACCAGCGGATGACCCAGGTGGTCGCCGAGCTGCTCCCCGAGAGCCCGGTCGGGGTGCTCACCGGTCCCAACCTGGCGTCGGAGGTCATCGCCGGCCAACCCTCGGCCAGCGTCGTGGCCCTGGCCGACCAGCGCCTGAGCGAACGGGTGCAGGAGCTGCTCATCTCCCCACATTTCCGGGTGTACACCAACATCGACGTGGTCGGCTGCGAGATCGCCGGGGCACTGAAGAACGTGCTGGCTATCGCCTCGGGCATCTCCGACGGGCTGGGGTTCGGCGACAACACCCGCGCCGCCCTCATCACCCGGGGCCTGGCCGAGATGGCCCGTCTGGGCATCGAGCTGGGCGGGGCGGTGACCACCTTCGGTGGGCTGGCCGGGGTCGGCGACCTGGTGGCCACCTGCACCAGCCCAAAGAGCCGCAATCGCACGCTGGGCGAGGCCTTGGGCCGCGGGCGCTCCCTGGCCGACATCATCGCCGACATGCGCATGGTGGCCGAAGGGGTGAAGACGGCCCGTCCCATGGTCGACCTGGCCGCCTCGTACCATGTGGAGATGCCGATCGTTGCCCAGGTTGCTGATCTGATTGACGGGATTCGCAGCCCGGCCGAGGCCATCGCCCAGCTCATGCGGCGCCCGGCGGCCAAGGAATTCCCCGGCTCGTGGTCCCGGAGCACCGGCCTCACCGGCAACACCGGGTCCACCCGGGCCGTCGAGCCGACGGGGAGCACCCAGCCGACCGGGAACACCAGGCCGACATGAGCATCGACTGGTCGATCCCGGACCGGGCCGGACCAGCCTGGGAGGCGAGCAACCCGGCCGACGCCCCGCCGCCGACCGAAGCCGAGCGGCGAGAGCAAGCCCTGGCCCGGGTCCGGTCATTGTTGTTGGACCTCGGCACCAGCGACGAGGAGATCGACGAGGCGGTCAAAGACGACGTGGTCGACCTCCTGGTCGTCGACCGGATGCTCATACCGGCCGAGCGACGAATGACCCAGCGCGAGCTGGCGGAGAGCACCGGCATGTCGGAGGATCTGGTCCAGCGGCTCTGGCGGGCGCTCGGGTTCATCGACGTGCCCGATGACGAGCGGACCTTCACCGAGATGGACGTGGAAGCGGTGGAGCTCTTCCAGGTGATGGTGGGAATGGGCATTGCCGACGTGGACACGGCCCTCCAGCTGGCCCGGGTGATCGGCGCCTCGATGGCCCGGATCGCCGATGCCGAGGTGGCCCCGGGGACCACGCCGATCATCGTGCCCAGTGGCGACAGCGTGATCGACGCCGACGAGTTTGCCCGATTGGCCAGCACGTCGTTGCCCGCCATGGGGCGGCTGCTCGAGTTCGCCTGGCGACGCCACGTACAAGCGGCCACCCGCCGAGCCATGCTTATCCGCACCCGCGGCACCGTCGAGGGGGTCAGCCCCACCCTGGCCGTCGGCTTCGCCGACATGGTCGGCTACACCGTCTTGAGCCAGCACATCGAAGAGGCACAGCTGGCTGCGGTCGTGTCCCGCTTCGAGGAGTTGGCCTACGACACCGTCACCAGCCTCGGCGGGCGAGTGGTCAAGATGATCGGTGACGAGGTCATGTTCGTGGTGGAGTCGGCCACCGCCGCGGCCGACATCGGGCTCAGCCTGTCGGAGGCCTACGCCGACGACGAGTTGCTCTCCGACGTCCGGGTGGGCCTGGCCATCGGACCAGTGCTCATCCAAGACGGTGACTTCTACGGGCCCGTGGTCAACCTGGCCAGCCGGGTGGTCAACATCGCCAACCCGGGAACCGTCCTCGTGTCGGACGAGTTCCACGCCCAACTGGAGGTAGAGACCGCAGACGGGGACGGAAGCGGTGGAGGCCAGGCGTTTGTGTCCAAGGCCCTCCGGCCCCGGAACCTCAAGCACCTCGGTCGCGTCCAGGTGTGGAACCTGTCCCGCGCCGGACGCCGGGTTCCGTCGTCGGAGCGGCGGGGCGTCATGCGGTGGGAACGACTGGCGGGAGTGGTCCGCGAGCCGGACGATCGGCGGACAAGGGCGGTCGGTCGGTCACCGGACAAGGGTCGATCTCCTGGCAACGGTCCGGGTCAGCCGACTACTCGGAGCCTGCCGGGGATGATGCCGGATCGCGGCGGCGCGACCCGAAGTCAGCCGACGGTGATGGGGGCGCTGGCGATTCGGGCGCTGGCGATTCGGGCGCTCGCGATTCGGGGTCAGCCGTCGGTGATACGGACGGTGGCGATACCGTGAGGACCAAGGTCGAACCATCCCTCAAAGGGCGAGATCGGACGACCCCGTAGGTCGACGAGCCATCCGGAGCGGTCCTCGATGGCCACAACGGTGGGGGAGTCCGTCGGGTTGAACACCCGGACCTCGAGGACACCGGCCTCCCGGCGCACGGCCGACACCTCGGCCCCCTCGATGGTGAGTTCGGAGCCGGAGGGCGCACGCTCACCGCCACCGAACGAACCGATGGCCCGCAGCGGGAGGTGGGCGTCGTCGACCAGCCGGTAGGGATCGACGTCACCGACATGCAGCGCGTAGTGGGCCTCGACCGGTCCGAGCATCTGCGGGCCGTCGAGCGGGGTCATAGGCCCGGCGGGCAGGGGTCGAAGGGTCATGCCGAGGCGGGACAGCATCCCCGTGGCCCGCAACAGGGTGAGAGCCAGCGTGTGGGCCGCGCCTTGGCCGTGTGGCGTGGTGCCGGCTTGCCCGGTGGGCCCGTCGATGTCTTGCCCGGTAGACCCGTCGATGTCGACCAGTTCATACTCGAGGAGGCCCTCGTGGACGACGGTCAGCCCGCCGGCCGATACGAACCGACGGGACGGGAACGTGGGAAGGCCGAACTCGTCGGCCCGACCTTCTGCCGTCAATCCCCGCTCCACCACGTCGAACGCGCACTCGGCACGCGACGTGGTTGCCGGCTCGGGCAACGGGAGGTGGACCCGGAGACGATGGTCCTTTGAGGGATTCACGAACGCCGTGTGCACGCGGACCAACTCTTCGTCGGCTCGGAGCTCCACCGTGGTGGTCACGTCGACCCGATGACTGCCGATCCTCGTCCCGTGGTGTCCTTCGACCCGATCGGGCCAGGCGTATTGGGCGCTGATGACCGCGCTGGCGCGGACCGGCCCCCGTTCACCGATGCGCACGGTGACCTCGTCGGGCGTGTCGATGATGATGTCGGTGATCGGTGGCGAGTAGTTGTAGGTGTCGCCGTGATCACCGCCGTCGACCAGACGGCCGAAACCGGCCAGCCCGTTGATGGAGAAGGTTCCGGCCCGGGCGTCGACCACCACGGTGGTGATCCCGTTCGACAGGATCACGTCGGAGGGCGGTAGGTCGGAGCCCTCGGCCACGTTGGCGGTGGCCTCGGCGGCATCGGCCGCATCGGCGGTGGCGTAGCCGGTGGTCTGTTCGGCGGTCACCGGCTGGGTGAGGGGGATCGGGGTGAAGGCCTGCCAGCCGTAGCCGGGAACGTCTGCCACCCGGGCCAGGATGCGTCGAATCGGTGGCTGATCGAGCCGCAGCCTCACCTCGGTGTCGGGGCGGGCGGTCAACCGGGTGAAGAGATCGCGCTTGATCTCCTCGACGGGCACCCCGTCGCGGGGCTCGGTCCCGATCACCACGGTGATGTCGAGCCCGGTGTCGTCCTCGGCCAACGTGACATCGGTGATGTACATGTCGGTATCGATGCGGGACCCTTGGATCAGCCCCAGCATGCTCTTGACCGACTCGCCGTCGAGGGTCATCATCCCGGGCAGGCCGTATCGTTCGGAGAGCACCTGGGTGTGCTCGTCGGTCTCACCGGCCGCCGGTATGACCAACTCGACCATGCCTCCCCGACGGCGAGAGGACGGGTTGACGACGACGGTGCCCACGTCGGCCATGGAACGGCTGAGGGCGGCCAAGGCTTCGTCGGTGAGACCCTCGCCGATCTGGCGGGCTTCGGCGAAGCGGTGGATGACGGCGTCGACCACTTCGTCCACCGAGCAGGCGCAAATCGAGTCATGGGCGGCGTTGCGGATCACGTTCTGCCAGGCCACGTCGAAGAAGGAGGCGGGCCACGATGCGGCAGGAATGAAGAGGGCGGAGAGGGGCTCGGCCAGGCGCTCGAGCGTCCGTTCGGTTCGTGCTGCAGCTTGCTTCACGTCGACCCGGTTGGAGCCCACCCCCATGAGGATGTTCGAGCGGACACCGGAGCGCAGCTCGCCCTGCCAGATCGGCAACCCCTCGGTCGGGGCGCTGGAAAGGTACTCGGGCAGCGAGGTGATGGTGAGGTGGTAGTCGTCTTGGAGTTGGTTGACTTCGGCCACCACCCGGCCCAGCCACGGTTGTGGCCGTTGGTGATCGGTGCCGTTCATGAACAACAGGGGGGCGCCGGGTCGGAGAAACGGTCCCATTTCCTCCACGTGGGCGTGCAGGCGCCGGATGAGCGCCTTGGCGTCGTCGGGGATGGCGGCGCCGTTGCCGTAACCGGCGACGAGGTACTCGGCCCGCACCCGCGAGCCGTCGGGCGCGTCCCACCAGAACGCGGTGGTGTCCACCGCGGAGGGCACACCTCGCCACACCACCGTGTGCTCGAACCCGGCTTGGCGGAGGATCTGGGGCATCTGGGCGATGTGGCCGAACATGTCCGGGAGGTAGCCGACCTCCATCACCCCGCCGAAGGCCGCGCCCCGTCGGATGCCGGCCTGCAGGTCGCGGACGATCGTCTCGCCCGAGACGAGGAACTCGTCCATGAGGATGTACCAGGGACCGACGGTGAGCCGCCCGGCTGCGGCCAGGGAACGCAAGCGCTGTTCGTTCTCGGGCCGGATGGCCAGGTAGTCGTCGATGATGGCCACCTGGCCATCGAGCAGGAACTCGGCGAAGGAGGGGTCACCCTCGAGCAGGTCGAGCAGGCCGTCGATGAGACGGACCAATTTCAGCCGAAAGGTCTGGAACGGGTCGTACCACTCACGGTCCCAGTGGGTGTGGGGGACGACGTCGATCTGGCGCGGCTGGGCGCCGGTGCTGCTCATGGAGCCAGAGGACCGTGTTCCGCTTCGTACTTCTTGAGCTCCTCGATGAGCCGGGTCTGCTCGCTGGCCGTGGCCGGCGTTCCCCGCCCGGCGGCCTCGGCATAGACGAAGCCGCCGAGATCGTGCAGCAATCCGTCGGCACGCCGCTTGGCCTGCGCCTCTTCGAGCTTGGCCTGGCCCGCCTTGCCGGCCTCGCTCGCCTTGGCCAGGCCTACTTCGGCCTGTGCCTTCACTTTGTCCATTAACCCCATTGCCGACTCCTTTCGGGATGTTCCTCGGCGCTGCTCCCTCTGCTGCTCCCGTCGGGTCGCTGTGCTGCGCCCTGGGTCTACCACCGAGAGGAGTGCTACCGGCAAGAAGCGTATGCGGATTTTTCGGTGCTGTCTGGCAGCAGCTCTGTACCCCGTGAAAACGGCATAACAAAGCCCCCGCCTGGGTGTTTGCCGTGTACAGTTCGGATCTTCGGGAGGAGCACACGATGATGCAGCGACCGTTGAGTCGTGAACAAGCCGGGTCATCGGCGGCACCCCGTCATGGCGGCGCCGTCCTTGATGCCGGGTCGGGCTCGATGTCGGGTCGGGCTCGATGTCGGGTCGGCCCTGATGTCGGGTCGGCCCTGATGTCGGGTCGGGCACCGTGACCGAGGTCCGGCCATGGCAGGTCCACCTCCCGGAGGGCTCGGCGTTCGACGAGGCCGACCTGACCGAAGCGGGGTCGTTGGTACGGGCCTGGTCCTCGGGATGGGCACGGGCTCCCGAGGCCCCCGTGCTCCTCGACGGTGCAGCCACCAGCCCGGATGTGGTCGCCGGGCACCGCCATCGACCGGGAACATGGTGGAGTGGCGCCGAGCTCGAAGAGGCCACCCGCCGAGCTGCCGGCCGACTGGTCGGTGCCGGGCTCGTCCCTGGAGACCGGCTCCTCTGGTCCACGGGAAGCTCGGTGGCCACGCTTGTCGCCCACATTGGCGCCCTTCGCGCCGGTTTGGTCGTCGTACCGGCCAACACGGCGTACACCGCCCGCGAGATCGCCCACATCGTCACCGACGTCCGTCCGGCTGCCGCGGTTGTCGACGACCCCCGGCGCGGGCAGTGGGCCAGTGAGGCGGCATCGGGCCCCTTCACCGTGTTCGGCCCCGAGCTCGATGGGCCCGATGGCGATCCGGGTCCGCTCGATGTGGTGGCCCCGGAGGACCCCGCGCTGATCGGGTTCACCTCCGGCACCACCGGTGTGCCCAAGGGAGCGGTGCTCAGCCACCGGAACCTGCTGGCCAGCGTCGAGTCGGTGCGGACGGCCTGGCGCTGGACCCCCGATGACCGCCTGGTGCACTGCCTGCCCGTCTTCCACGCCCACGGCTTGTGCGTCGGCGTCTACGGCACGCTGCTGTCCGGGGCATCGGCCGTGCTCCTTCCTGGGTTCGATCCCGGCACCGCCCTCGATGCCATGACCGAGCCCTCGGCCACCCTGTTCTTCGGCGTGCCCACCATGTACCACCGACTGGTGGCATCGGATCGGGTGGGGGCGCTGGGCCGACTCCGGCTCTGCGTCTCCGGATCGGCCCCGCTGGCCGCGGAGCTCCATCGGCAGCTATCGGCCGCTACCGGGCAGGCCGTGCTCGAGCGGTACGGGATGACCGAGACGCTCATGAACGTCTCCAATCCCTACGACGGGGAGCGCCGGCCGGGAACCGTCGGCTTCCCGCTGCCGGGGGTCGAGGTCATGCTGGCCTCCGACGACGAGATCCTGGTGCGGGGACCCAACGTCTTCGGCGGTTACTGGGAACGCCCACAGGCCACCGCCGATTCGTTCTCGCCCGACCCGCATGGTGGCCGCCCCTGGTTCCACACCGGCGACCTCGGTGCCGTGAGCGACGACGGCTACCTCTCCATTCTCGGCCGGTCGAAGGAGCTGATCATCAGCGGCGGGTACAACGTCTACCCGGCCGAGGTCGAGGCGGTGCTCCTCGGCCATCCGGACGTGCTTGACGTGGCCGTCACCGGTACCCAGTCCGACGAATGGGGCGAAGTGGTCACCGCCTGGGTCGTCACCGCCGGCGACGGGGCAGCCCCCAGTGGGCTGGACGAGTTCACGGCAACCAGGCTGGCCCCATATAAGCGCCCTCGGCTGGTGCACGTCGTCGGGGAGCTTCCCCGTAACGCCTTGGGGAAGGTCGTGCGCGCCGAGCTGCGCATGCGGTCGGAGTAGGTTCGCGGGCGTGCGCATCGCCTACGCCACCGACGAAGTCACCCCACTCACCCGGGCGATCGTTGAGACCCTGGTCCAGTGGGGCCACGATGTAGACCTGGTGGGCGAGGGCCACGAGTGGCCGGAAGTGGGCCGACGGGTGGGCGAGGCCGTGGCCGGCGGCCGGGCCGATCTGGGCGTCGTCTGGTGCTTCACCGGCATCGGCGTGTCCATGGCCGCCAACAAGGTGCCCGGGG
>DASXMT010000075.1:0-22326 GCA_036495505.1 Acidimicrobiales bacterium
CTCACCTTCGCTGAGATGCGAGCAGGTCACCCGTGACCGAAGCGGACCGGCTCTGACTGCACCTTCAACCAGAGTCTCTGAGATCCCGGCCCGCGTCGGGAGCATGCCGCATCTGGGCGGCAGGAATCCGACCCGGCGGTGGAGGGGGTTTCTTGGACGCCGCCTATGCATGCGTCGCCCCTAGCGGCGAACGTCCGAGAAGGCAGCGGCGGATTGACGCCGTCTGGGGCTGTGACCATCGAGCATCTGGACAGCAGTGCCGATGCCGTTGAGCGGTTCGCATGACTTCCGGCAATCGACGGGTCACGATCGTTGTGGGAGCAGTACCAGGCGGATAGTCCTTTTGGTGCTGGTGTGGGTGCGTTAGCCAACAGCGGGGCGCAGTAACCGCTGGCCAGCCGTCCGCCACGGTAGATGTGAAATACCCACCGTTTGTGCATCCGCCTAGAAATCAACATCGAAGACGCCGTCCCGGACGTACTGGGGATCGTTGCCGCTAGGCCACGGGCTAGGCCGAAAGGATCGTGACCGACATGGCCGCACCCACTTGGTCGGCGATGGCCACCGCCACGCGAAGTTCCTCATCGGTGACTGGCACGAGCGGCGTCGGAGTCAACAGGAAGTGCGCGAGGATGAATCCCCTGCTGCGAACGGGTAGGTCGACCTCCTTGGTCGGGAGGCCGAACTTGCCGGTGGCCCAGGGGACGGTCCCGATGAGCACCTCTCCGTTCGGCGTCACATGCGTGTTGGCCGCCACCTCTTCCGTCCGGGAGAACCGGCAGTCGCGGAGGTGCAGGAGGTCACGCAGCTCGCCGGCCGCCACTATGGCGACGAAGTCGGACTCTTCGCCCTCGGCTACCAACTCGGTCATAGCGTGCATGCTTGCCATCTCGTTGCTCCGCTGTTCGGAGCGGGCCCGGTGAGCTCTTCCCCACGCGGCCAGATGGCCGACTACCAGCCCAACGACCAACAACAAGACATCGGTGATGATGTCGTCGCGATGAGCGATTCGTAGTGAATAATAAGGGGTGGTCAGAAAGAAATCGAACGATATCGCCGCGGCCAGAGCGGCAACGGCCGCCGCCAGTCGGTTTCCGCTCGTCGCAACGGCGACGACGGCCACGACAAGTACCAGTGCGTTGTTGCCGGCATTGAGATGGCCGCGTCCGGGGATCAACAGTGCGGCCGCGATGATTGGCGCGCCGATGGCCGCCACAGCCAAGAGCCTGGCGCGCCACATCTGCGTCATATGGCCACTCTCGCACCATCGGACGGGTTCGAGAAGGGGTTTTTCGTCCTCGTAACGGGATCGAACCTGACTTTTATGATCCTGTTACAGCCGTCGATTGCGAAGTTGCCCGGATGACCGGTCGTAGCTGACAACAGTACGGCTGCGCTGGGTGGGCTACTGGACCGCCGCTCAACGCCGGCTGGCGTTGACGAGCCGGTGGTGGTGGACCCGCCGTTCTGGGTACCCTGATCCAACGATGACCGAGGACCCCAGCACCGGCCACATAGAGGAACCAGCCGACGGCCATGGTGGCCAGATCGTTGCTTCCGCCGTGGTCGACAGCGCGTCGGGGCTGGGCGGTGAAGGTCGGGCCGGCGTGCACCGCCTGGTGGTCGACGAGGGACGGAGCGCCGGAGGGAACGACGAGGGCTTCAATCCGTTCCAACTGGTCCTGTTGGGACTGGCCCAGTGCACCTCGGCGACCCTGCGGCTCTACGCCGAGCGCAAGCACTGGGAGTTGGGGGAGATCCGGGTCCGGGTGCAGTTGGTCCAGACCGGTGAGGGCACCTCGTCACAATGGCGCATTGAGCGACAGGTCCGCCTGGCCGCCCACCTGGATGCTGAGCAAGTCTCCCGGCTGGCCGAGATCGCCGAGCGGACCCCTGTCACCCGGATGCTGCGGACGGGTGCGTCCATCGAGACCACCATGGTGTGAAATCGAGCGACTGATGGCCGACTGCCCGACCCTCCATACCGAACGGCTCCGGATGCGCCCGTTCGAGGACTCCGATCTCGACGCCTACGCCCCCATCGTCATGTCGGAGGAGGTGAGGCGCTCGCTGCACCTTCCCGACGACTTCTCCCGATCCGACGCCTGGCTGGGAATGGCGCACTGGCGAGGCCAGTGGGCACTCCGAGGGACCGGGCAGTGGGCGCTGGTCGAGATCGAGTCCGGGATCCTCGTCGGTCGGGCAGGTCTCCACCGACCGGAGGTGCCCGGCTGGCCCGGCATCGAGATCGGGTGGGTGCTCGACCCACGCTGGTGGGGACGCGGATTCGCCACCGAGGCCGGAGCTCGATCCATCGAGTACGCCTTCGATCAGGTCGGCGCCGACCAGGTCTGCTCGGTGATCCTGCCTGAGAACGTCCGCTCGGCTGCGGTGGCCACCAGGTTGGGCTTCACCCTGACCGAGAGCCGGGTGCTGCCGCACTTCCCCGAGGCGCCCCACGACATCTGGCGTCTCACCCGAGAGCAGTGGGAACGACGCCCGCCTGGGTCAGCGTCCCCGTCGACGGCGGCGGAGGAAGAGGACCACGGCGATCATGACGGCACCCTCTACTGAGTCCTTCAGACTTGCATGAGGCCGGGATGAGGGCTGGCCTGGTGCCACCAGCCCAGACCGCTCTGCCCCAGGCACGTGGTCGGTGGCCTCGGCAAGGGCGCCTTCGCCGGCATCCAGAAGAATTCCGCGGCTTTGCAGGCTGAACAACAGGGCGAATGACGGGCCGATGATTACCACGACGACGATGAACAACACGACGAGCGCCACCAGGACCGAGTGCGGGGCGGCCGCGTTGTCCAAAGTCAGCCCGCTGCCGGGAAGCAGCGTCGGATACTGGGCCACACCCCACCCCCAGATGACCGCAGCCACCCCGAGCGCGGCGACGACGCGGGCAGGGATGAGCCGGGCGGAGGTACTCACCAGGACGAGCACGGCCAGTCCGCAGACGCCGGCGACGATCATGAGCGGCAGCGCCCGGTCGGTGAGGTGGGAGTACAGTTCGCGGTTCGAACTGTGCAGTTCGGCCAGGAGCGCCAATGAGAGCGCCCCGGCCACGATGGCGGAGCCTTGGGCGCGGTGGGCGAAATAGGCTCGGAGTGGTCTTTCGTTGCGCCGTGCCGCTTCGCCCGTCAGGTAGACGGCGGCCAGGTAGCCGCAGGCGGCCACGAACAGGAATCCGGTGAGGAGTGCCGTCGGGTTGGTCCAGGCCTGCTGGTTGGCGCTGGTGGGGTTGGCGGGGATGCCGCGAGTGGCGATGGCGCCGATCACAGTGCCCATGAAGAACGGGGTAACGAGAGACGACAGGGCAAACGTGGCGCCCAGGGCGCGCTGCAGGGGGAGCCGCGATATCTCCTTGCGGAATGCAAACCCGGCGCCGCGCAGCACAATCCCGCCGACGGCGAGCCACAGCGGCAGCGCGACGCCGGTCATGACCGCGGCGAAGGCGTGGGGGAAGGCGGTCCAGAAGATGACCAGGTCGAACACGAGCCAGACGTGGTTGGCCTCCCACACCGGCGTAATCGACTCGTCGATCAGCCGGCGCGGCGCCTCCCCGCGCTGGTCGCCGCCGGCGAGCAGGTCCCACAGGCCGCCGCCGAAGTCGGCCCCGCCCAACACGGCGTACAAGGTGATCCCGGCCAGCAGAATGGCAGCCACCGTCGCCGCCGTCAGGAGAGCACCTTGTCCTTGGCCCGCTCCGCTGGCTCCAGCTCCGGGCCATAGGGGACGGCAGCCTGTTCGGTGTCGCTGCGCCGCCAGCGTCGGGCCAGCAACCGCAGGATCAGGATGGTCGCCACCCCGAGCACTGCGTACAGGACGACGACAATGCTCAGGCTGGCGATGACCCCGCCATTGGTGGTGGCCGCTTGGTTCGTGGTCTGCAGCTGGTAGACCACCCACGGCTGGCGACCGACCTCGGTGACCACCCAGCCGCACTCCATGGCCACGATTGCGGCCACGCCGCTGACCGCGCCCAGCAGCCAGAACAGCCGCGGTGCAGGTAGCCGCCGCTTCCGCCACCATGCGTACGCCGCCCACACCCCGACCAGCAGCAGCAGGAACCCCAACCCGACCATGGCGTCAAAGCAGAGGTGGATCAGCCACACCACCGGCGGCCGATCGGAGGCCGGCACGGTGTCCCACCCGATGACCTTGGTGCCCGGCGAGAAGCCGACCAGCAGCGAGTCCATGTCGGGGATCTTGAGCCCGCCGTACACCTGGCCGCCGGTGAAGACTCCGGCCAGCCATTCGGGCACATGTGTGGAGGTGTGCTGGACGTATTCCATCGCCGCGAATTTCACCGGCTGGTCCTGAGCGATAGCCCGGGCGGCGGTGTCGCCGACGAAGATCTGGAACGGGGTCAGTATCGCCGCGGGGACGAAACCGATGGCGAAGCCGGTGTAGTGGTAGCGGTCGCGTCGGCCTCGCAGGATCCCCGCGGCGTAGACCCCGGCGACGGTGAACCCGGCGACCAGGTAGGCGGCCAGGATCATGTGGGGCATCTCATAGGTGGCGGCGTGGTTGAAGAACACCTGCCACACATCGACCGACACGATCCGGCCGCCCCGTTCGGTGAACCCGCCCGGCTGGTTCATCCATGAGTTGACCGCCACCACCGACATCGCCCCGAAGATGCCGCTCACCGCGATGGGGAGACCGGTCAACCAATGGGTCCAACCCGACAGCCGCCGCCAGCCGTACAGGTAAATGGCGGTGAAGATGGCCTCCAGAAAGAAGAACAGGCCCTCGACGCCGAACGGGAAGCCGAGCACCGCTCCATAGCGGCGCATCAGCCCCGGCCAGAGCAGGCCGAGCTCAAACGAGAGCACCGTGCCTGTCACCGCCCCCACCGCGACCAGCACCGCCATCGCCTGCGACCACCGCCGCGCCAGCTTCATTGCCGTGGCGTCATGACGGCGCAAACCGATGAACTCCGCCAGCAACACGATGGTAGGCAAGGCGATCCCGAGACAGGCCAAGATGATGTGGAAGCCCAACGTCGCCGCCATCTGTGCTCGGGCGGGGACCACCTCGCTCCTCACTTGGACAGCGGCGAGCAGAGGGCCGGACAAGTTCATACTCCACCCGCCTCCACGGCCGAGAGGGGCTCAAGGACGACTGACAGCGACGCGCTTAGCGCGCCTGCGAACCCTGGCATGGTCCTGTTACTAGAACGGGTCCTGCTGGCTAACGGCGGCCAAGGGCGAGTCGGGCAGCGCTGATGTCCTCACGGCCATGTCCGGCGTGTACGGCCGCACCCCATTGGGTCGACAGTGCCTCGAGGAGGGGCAACCTGTCGCCCTCGGCCGATTGGAGCGCCAGGTTCACGTCCTTGAGGGCCCATTCGAGAGGGAATTCCGGAGCGAAGTCGTCCTCTTGCATCTTGTGCAGTTTGGCCTCAGCTATGGGCGCGTCAAGGGGGCCGCCCTCAATGGTTGCCGCCAGCTTGTCTCCGCCGATACCGAGATGCGTCGCCAGTTCCAGGGCCTCGGCGACGCCCTCGATGAGGATGGACATGTACGCATTGACCACCAGTTTCAGCCGACTTCCCTGACCCGCATCGCCCACCCAAACCGTCTTGCGACCGATGGCGGTGAAGACCGGATCCAGGATCCGCTGCGCCTGGGGCGGCCCCGATGCCAAGATGAGCAGCTGACCAGCTTCGGCTGGTCCCTTGCTCCCCGACACCGGTGCGTCCACAAAGATCACATCGGGTCGCAACTCGCCGAGGCGCCGTGCGATCTCCAGGGTTTCCTGAACCCCTATCGTTCCCATCTGGGCCCACGCCGCGCCGCGTTCGAGCGCCTCGGCCACTCCGGCATCGAAGACGACCTCGCTCACGGCCTCGGCAGTCGGCAGCATGGTGATCACGACCGCCGCCCCGCGAGCGGCGTCGCCCGGCGAGGCTGCGACGAGCGCGCCGGCTTCGGCCAGCGGTGCCGTCGCCGAAGGGGAGCGATCCCAGACGGTGGTGCGAAACCCGGCGGCTATCACGTTCCGAGCCATCGCCGACCCCATGATCCCGGTTCCCAGCACCGCCACTCCGGTGGCCTGGCCTCCCGTGTCATGTTCAGCCACTGTCCACCTCCGAGAAGGATGCCGACGCGGTCACGTCGGAAGCGTGTATCCGTTCGCGAAGTCCAAGACCACCGCGAAGGTCAAGTAGATGAGCCACAATCCCGTGCCGATGCGAAATGCTCCGAGCACCCGCTCTGCGTTCGGCACACCGAAGCTCGACAGGAACTCGCTCACGTATACGCACATGAGGCCAATGAAGACGCCGGCCACGTAAGCGTCATGGTTACCGAAGAAGGAGATCGTCCCTAAGAGGGCGATCAGGAAGAACGCCACGCACATGTAGCCATTGGGCCGCCCGTCCGCCCCGAGGGCACGTCCCATGCCGAGGGCGAACCAGTGCACGCCGAACGCCGTGAAGGCCAGGGCCGCTGTGTACAGCGCTGGAGTATGCAGCGAGTGGAAAATCACAAGGGCAGCAAAGAGGTACATGCCGGCAACGAACTGCATGAAGCCCGGCATCCAGATCCCCCAGAGCCCGTTGCTCAGGTCCACCTGCCGAGTCCGTATCGGAATGCCCAAGAGCTCCTGCGGACCCCAGATCACATAGCCGGTGCCGAGCCCGAAAAAGCCCACGGCAAGCGGGGGAAATGCCGTTGTCGGGAAGGAGATCGTCGTCAGAGCAATCAGACTCACAGATCCTCCCTCGTCCAACGGAACCTGGTACCCCGTTCGGCGAGCCGATAAACATGTTCAAAAAAAAAGTTTCGGCACTGAGCGCATTTCGATTCCCGTACCCGACAGGGTGACCTCGCATGATCCGACGGGGTGAATTCGCATCGCCAAAAAAAGGGTGCTTCGTCACCGGTCAGGAGAAGTTCACCCTTGCCGGTTAATCTCGGACTGCTTACAGTGAATACCATGCGCGTTCCGATGACGCGAGGTGCCTGGGTGGGCTGTGCTGGCCCCCGAAGGTCGCTGGTTTCCCTTGGCCGGAGGTTCGCCCTATGACGCCCGACGAGGGTGGTGGCGGTCCTGGTCTCGGCGGCGAACCGGGCCGGGTTCGGGGCCTGCTGCGGTCCTGGCCGGTGTGGCGGCAGCTCACCGGCTCCGATCCACTTGGTCGAGGCGCCGCCGCTGTATCGCCGAGGACAGCCGAACTCCGTTCGCGGATTCCCGCCGCCGACCGCGTCGCTCGATCGGTGTGCCCGTATTGTGCCGTCGGTTGCGGCCAAACCGTGTTCGTGAAAGACGAGCAGGTCGTCCAGATCGAGGGCGACCCGGACAGCCCCATATCCCGGGGCCGGCTGTGCCCCAAGGGCTCGGCGAGCAAGCAGCTGGTCACCGGTCCACAGCGGGAGCAGCGGGTACTGTACCGCGCCCCCTACGCCACCGAGTGGTCCACGCTGGACCTCGACACGGCCATGGGCATGGTGGCCGACCGTGTTCTCGATGCACGGGCCAAGGGTTGGCAGGAGAGTGACGACCAGGGTCGAAAGCTTCGCCGCACCATGGGTGTGGCCAGCCTGGGCGGCGCCACGTTGGACAACGAAGAGAATTATCTGATCAAAAAGCTGTTCACCGCGTTGGGTGCCATCCAGATCGAGAACCAGGCCCGCATATGACACTCCGCCACGGTCCCCGGTCTGGGGACCTCGTTCGGTAGGGGCGGTGCGACCAACTTCCAGCAGGACTTGGCCAACAGCGACTGCATCGTGATCATGGGCTCCAACATGGCTGAAGCCCATCCCGTCGGCTTCCAGTGGGTGGTCGAGGCCAAGAACCGGGGCGCCCGTGTAGTGCACGTCGACCCCCGGTTCACCCGCACGAGTGCCCTGGCGGACATGCACGTACCCATACGCGCGGGCAGCGACATCGCCTTGCTCGGCGGGGTCGTCAACTACATCTTGGAGCACGACAAGGCGTTCCTCGACTACGTCGTCTGTTATACGAACGCCTCCTGCGTCATTCGCGAAGAGTACGCAGACGCAGAGGACCAGGACGGCATTTTTCGCGGCTACCACGCGGAAACCGGGACCTACGACAGCTCGAGCTGGCGGTATGAGAAGGAAGATCAGGCCGACCTGGAGCCATCACTCGAGTCGAGGGAGCACGCCGCCGGCGACCGGTATGGCTCGTGCGGGCCCAACATCGACGCCGAGGGCATCGTGCGCGATCCGACGCTCCAGCACCCCCGATGCGTGTACCAGATCCTGAGGCGCCACTACGGCCGGTACACGCCCGAGATGGTCGAGCGGACCTGCGGCATCCCGCGCACCCAGTTCCTCCAGCTCTGCGAGTGGTGGACCGGCGCCTCGGGCCGGGAGCGGACGTCAGCGGTGGTTTACGCCGTCGGCTGGACCCAGCACACTGTGGGCGCCCAGTACATCCGGACGGCAACCATCATCCAGTTGCTGCTCGGGAACATCGGGCGTCCCGGCGGGGGGATCATGGCCATGCGGGGGCACGCCAGCATCCAGGGCTCAACCGACATCCCCACGCTCTACAATCTCCTTCCCGGGTACCTCCCCATGCCGACCGAGATCACGGGCAAAGACCTCCGTACCTATCTGGGCAGCATCAAAAGCGAAAAACACAAAGGTTTTTGGTACCTGGCAGACACCTACATGGTCTCCTTCCTCAAGGAGTACTGGGGAGCCGCGGCTACGCCGGAGAATGACTTCTGCTTCGACTATCTGCCCCGCATCAACTGGGACCACGGCACCTACCAGACGGTGATGGACATCATCGACGGCAAGGTGTTCGGCTACTTCCTGCTGGGCCAGAACCCCGCGGTCGGCTCCGCTCACGGGCGCCTGCAGCGATTGGGCATGGCCAACCTCGACTGGCTGGTGGTCCGGGACCTGGCCATGATCGAGAGCGCCACCTTCTGGAAGGACTCGCCTGAGGTGGCAACAGGCGAGATCGTCACCGAGAAGTGCCGAACCGAGGTGTTCTTCTTCCCGGCCGCGGCTCATACCGAAAAGGAGGGAACGTTCACCCAAACGCAGCGAATGCTGCAGTGGCGAGAGAGGGCGGTCGGCCCCCGCGGCGACCAACGGTCGGACCTGTGGTTCTTCTATCATCTCGGCCGGCTGGCCAAGCAGCGGCTGGCCGGGTCGACCGACGAGCGGGACCTGCCGATCCGCGACCTGGCATGGGATTACCAAGTCGTCGGCGACGATCCTCAGGCAGCCGACGTGCTGCGCCATATCAGTGGCCAGGACCTCACCACCGGTCGTCTGCTCGACGGCTACCTCGACCTCAAAGCTGACGGATCGACGGCGTGCGGGTGCTGGATCTACAGCGGCGTGTATGCCGGCGGGGTCAACCAGGCCGCCCGGCGCAAGCCCCGGTTCGAGCAGGACGACTACGCCCTGGAATGGGGTTGGGTATGGCCCTACAACCGGCGGATCCTCTACAACCGGGCTTCCGCCGACCCAGAGGGCAGGCCGTGGAGCGAACGCAAGGCCTGCGTCTGGTGGGACGAGGAGCGGGGCCAATGGACCGGTTACGACGTGCCCGACTTCGAGAAGACCAAGCCGCCTAGCTACCGGCCCGGCAGCGACACCCTCGGGCCGGCCGCGCTCGCCGGCGACGACCCCTTCGTCATGCAGGCGGACGGCAAGGGTTGGCTCTTTGCCCCCGCCGGGATGGCAGATGGGCCGCTACCGACCCACTACGAACCGCATGAGTCGCCGGTTGCCAATCCTCTCTACGCCCAGCAAGTGAACCCGACCACCAAAGTGTACGGGCGACGCGACAACCCCTCGAACCCCTCACCCCCCGAGGCTCACGTGGACGTGTTCCCGTTCGTGCTGACGGCGGCCCGGCTGACCGAGCATCACACGGCCGGCGGCATGAGCCGCACCCTGCCATACCTGTCAGAGCTGCAGCCTGGCCTCACCGTTGAGGTGTCGCCCGAACTGGCCCGCCTGCGCGAGCTGGAGCACCTCGGCTGGGCCCATGTGGTCACGAGCAGAGCTGCGGTCGAAGCCCGAGTCATCGTCACCGACAGGATGAAGCCCCTCCGGGTGCAAGGCCGGGTGGTCCACCAGATCTGGTTGCCTTACCACTGGGGAGCAGCCGGACTGACGACCGGGGACGTGGTCAACGACCTCTTCGGCGTGGCTCTCGACCCGAACGTGCTCATCCAGGAGAGCAAGGCGGCGACCTGCGACATTCAGCCCGGCCGGCGGCCGCAGGGCGCCGCCCTCCTCGAGTACCTGGCCGACTACCGCACGCGGGCCGAGATCACCCCGGCCACCGGTACCCAGACGGCGACGGCCCCCGGGTTCCCGCACATCCACCACGTCGAAGGTCGCTGAAAGCCGGCTCCATGAGATTCGCACCCCACAGCTTCTCTGGCCCGGTCGATGACCTTGCCGGGCAAGCGGGTCACGCCGACCACCCGCCCCGGGTCGGGTTCTTCACCGACACGTCCGTCTGCATCGGCTGCAAGGCCTGCGAGGTGGCGTGCAAGGAGTGGAACGACGTCCCCGCTGACGGGTTCAACCTGCTCGGCATGTCCATGGACAACACGGGCATGCTCGGCGCCGACACCTGGCGGCACGTCGCCTTCATCGAGCAGCCGCGCCGGCTCGGCCACCAGGACGCTGGATTGGCCGATCTTCCCGTCGGGCCCTCCTCCACCAGCTACGCAAGCGCGATCGTCGCCGACCAGATGCGCCAGACGGAGCGGGGTGGCGCCGAGCTCGGCACCTCGGCCTGGGCCCCAGAGCCATCAGGCGCCGGTGCTCCGCCGGACGAACAGGGCGCGGCCAGGATGGACTTCCGGTGGCTCATGATGTCCGACGTCTGCAAGCACTGCACCCACGCGGGATGCCTGGACGTCTGCCCGACGGGAGCGCTGTTCCGCACCGAATTCGGGACCGTGGTCGTGCAACAGGACATCTGCAATGGCTGTGGTTACTGCGTGTCCGGTTGCCCCTTCGGCGTGATCGATCGCCGGGAGCACGACGGCCGGGCCCAGAAATGCACGCTGTGTTACGACCGGCTGCGGGACGGGCTCGAGCCGGCGTGCGCCAAGGCCTGCCCGACGGATTCCATTCAGTTCGGTCAGCTGGATGAGCTGCACACCAGGGCCCGCGCCAGGGTCGAGCAGCTCCACGAAGCCGGAGTCCCCGAGGCCCGGCTCTACGGCGACGACCCCGACGACGGCGTCGGCGGAATGAGCGCGTTCTTCCTCCTCTTGGACGAGCCCCCGGTGTACGGCCTGCCGAACGACCCGGTGGTTCCCACACGAGACCTGGGCCGCATGTGGCGGGTGGCGGGAGTTGCCGCCGCCGCCCTCGTCACCGCCGCGGTGAGCGCCTTCGTCGAGGCCCGGCCACGGTGAACGGCGACCGGGAAGGCTCCGCGCCCAGGGGCGGTAGCGCCACCGTCAATGGCAGACGTCGGCGGTTTGGTCGCGCTCGAGACGACGGCTCTGACGAGACGCCCATGGTCGATCGAGCCGAGTTTTCCAGCTACTACGGGCGACCAGTTCTCAAGCCCCCAGTGTGGACGAACGACATTGCCTACTACTTCTTCCTCGGGGGACTGGCCGCGGGCAGCAGCCTCCTTGCAGCCGGCGCCGACCGGACGGGCCGAACCGCCCTGCGAAGGGGCAGCCGTCTCGGCGCCGCCGCAGCGATCAGCGCTGGATCCGTGTACCTGATCGTAGATCTCGGACGGCCGGAGCGATTCCACCACATGCTTCGCGTGGCCAAGCTCACCTCGCCGATGAGCGTCGGCACCTGGATACTCACTGCCTACGGCCCACTGGCCGGTCTCGCCGCAGTGGCGGAGGTGGTCCCCGGTCGCATGCGTGGGCGCTTGGTGGGCCGGTTACTGACGGCCGCCGGCCGACCGGCCGGCCTGGGCGCCGCCGTACTTGCCCCCGCGGTCGCCACCTATACCAGTGTCCTGATCTCCGACACCGCCGTACCCGCATGGCACGATGCGCTCGATGTCCTGCCCTTCATCTTCGCGGGGAGCGCGGCGGCCAGCGCTGGGGGACTCGGCATGATCGTTGCCCCGGTGGCGGAGGCCGCCCCGGCCCGTCGCCTCGCCCTCTACGGTGCCGTCGTCGAGATCGCCGCCTCACGCAAGCTGGAAGGCCGCGGCACGGCGGCGGTCGAGCCATACCGGGGGGGCGAGGCCGGGCGCCGACTCAACCGGGCTAGCACCCTGACGGTGGGCGGGGTGCTCGGTTCTCTGTTGTTCGGCCGTCGCAGCCGCTTGGCCGCTGTCGCCTCCGGGATCGCCCTGCTGCTGGGCGGCCTCTACGAGCGCCTCGGGATCTTCCAAGCGGGAGTTGAGTCGGCCAAGAAGACAACTTCCTGAGACACGAAGGTAGCTTCCTGGAGACAGAGGAGTGGGGAAGGCAGGAGTGGGGAAGACAAGGGAGTGGATATGAGCAGCGAGTCGCGTCCCCCGTTCCCTCCCTTCACCCGGGAGACGGCCACCGAGAAGGCCCGTTTGGCCGAAGACGGGTGGAACTCCCGTGACCCCGAGAAGGTTGCGCTGGCCTATACGGTGAATTCCCGCTGGAGGAACCGCGCCGAATTCGTCACCGGCCGCGACGAGGTCGTTGCCTTCCTCACGCGCAAGTGGAGGCGGGAACTGGAGTACCGGCTCATCAAGGAGCTGTGGGCCTTCGCCGGGCACCGCATCGCGGTGCGCTTTGCCTATGAGTGTCACGACGACTCCGGCAACTGGTTCCGCTCGTACGGCAACGAGAACTGGGAGTTCGAAGACAGCGGGCTCATGAGTCGCCGCTACGCCTGCATCAACGACCTTCCGATCAGGGAGTCCGAGCGCAGGTTCCACTGGCCGCTGGGGCGCCGCCCCGACGGCCACCCGGGACTGAGTGACCTCGACCTCTGACCGCTCAGGCCAAGTACGGGCCGTTCCCGGTCGCGATGTCGGAACCGGCTGACCCCCACCTATGGTGGAGGCAGGACTTCCGGGGAGGTCGTAGCGTTAAGCGGCGGAAGCCTCAGGAACCCCGCGCTTCAGCCGTGGGGAGGAAGCCAACGATCCGGTGGGAGTGAACGTGACCGACAGCAGCGAACGCACTGATACAGGACTCGAGACCGACCTGGTGGCGTGGCTCAAAGAACACTGGGATCCCGACGTCACGGTGGCGGAGTGGTGGGATCGCCTGGGTACTTCTGGCTGGGCCGCGCCCAGCTGGCCGGCCAAGTGGTACGGACTGGACCTGTCACCGTCGGAGGCCGTTCGGGCCCAACAGGTCATCGCCGAGTTCGGTGCCCTGGGCGCCCCCGGGGGGCTCGGTTTGTTGCTGGCGGGCCCGACCATCGCCGTGCAGGGGACCGACGAGCAGCGTGACCGCTACCTGCGAGACATCGTGACCGGGCAAAAGGCCTGGTGCCAGCTGTTCAGCGAGCCGGGGGCCGGATCGGACCTGGCCGGACTGTCCACCTCGGCGGTACGGGACGGCGACCAATGGATCGTCAATGGACAAAAGGTCTGGACGTCGACGGGCCTGACGGCCGATCTCGGCATGCTCCTGGCACGCACCGACCCCGACGTGCCCAAGCACCAAGGGATCACCTACTTTGTCGTCGACATGCACCAGCCCGGGGTCGAGGTCCGCCCGCTCCGGGAGATGACCGGTCGCTCCCTGTTCAACGAGGTGTTCCTGACCGATGTCGTGGTCGACGACGACGCGGCCATCGGGGGAGTCAACAACGGCTGGGCGGTGGCCAACACCACGCTCGGATTCGAGCGGTCCGGTCTGGGCGCCGGTGGTGGGTCGGCGGCGGGCGGACTGGCCTCGCCGGGGACGGTCGCCGGTGACCTGGACCGACGGGCCGGGGATTTCATCGAACAACGTGGCCGTCGGGCCGCCGGGGATGGCCTGGCCTTTGCCAGCCGGGAGACCCTCATCGAACTGGCCAAGGCCAACGGGACCATCGCCGACGCCACCGTGCGCCAGGAGCTCATGCAGCTGTACTCGCTCTACGAGATCGCGCGGTACACCCGCATGCGGCAAAAGGCCTTGGCTTCTCGGGGCGGCTCGGTGCCCGGACTGGGCAACATCGCCAAGTTGTCGATGAGCGACATCCTGCGACGGACCCGCGACCTGGGTCTGCAAATTCTGGGGCCCCGCGGCATGCTCCACGGCTACACGGCCTCTGACGCCAAGGCCCTGGCTGAGCGAGACGGCAACCGGTTGGCCACGGGGGTCACCGAGGCGGCGCTGTTCGCGCAGGGACCCTCCATCTACGGCGGCACCGACGAGATCCAGCACAACATCATCGGTGAACGAGTGCTCGGCCTGCCGAGGGAACCGAGCAATGACCGGACCACGCCGTTCCGCGAGCTTCCCCGGAACGGGTAGGGACGCTCAGCTAAAAGCGGTCTGGCGGACCTGGTGCACGATCAGCTCGGACTCTGACTTCGTGGCCTCATCGATGGGCTGGCCGCAGACCGGCACGGGGAGCACTCGCCCCGTGCTCACCGTGGCCTCCCACGTGGTGCGGGCGGCAGGCCCCTCCACGTGGAGCGTGACCGATCCGTCGGCATGCTCGGTCCCGCGGCGGGTCGACGAGAAGAGGGGCCAGCCGATCTCGGCCAGCACGGCACGTTCGAGCGCCTGGACCCGAGGCGAGCTCAGGCCCGAGCAACCGCGATAGCGCGGCATCAGATCGTCGAGCGCTCCGCCGCGTCGGATGATGCGCTCGACCATGTCCACGTCGGCGGAGGCCCACACCGTGGCTTCGGGCAGCACGATCATCGTCGGTGCGAACCGATGCCCACCCGTGTGGCTGGTGCGCCACAGGCGGGTGTTGTCCCCACCAACTTCGCTGGCGGCGACCTCCAAGGCGAGCGAGGTGCCGAGGGCGCCACAGCATCGGTCACGCCGGCCATGACCGCAGATGAGGATGTCCGTCTGTTGAGGCGGCTCGGCGCCGATGGCCGATGCCCGACCCTCGAGAAGCTCGAGGGCGGCTGCCACCAGGGTGTCCAGTGGAGCGATGACCTCGCGTCGCTCGAAGTGGTCAAACCCCTTCGACGCCTCATCGCGGGGGTGATACAGGATGGCGTGGCGTTCGGGCCCGTGGGGCCAGGTGGCGACGAGCCCTTGGAGGCGGATACCCGTCCCGGCCAGAGCAGACACCAGCGGAGCCAGCTCGGGCACCTCGCTCAGGTCGTGGGGCCAGGGAAGCGGCCACTCCACCAGCAGGTAGCCGGCGTAGGCCCCGGCTGTGCCGATCGGGTCGACGTGGTGCTGGTGGGTCCAGGCAGAGCACTTAAGGTTGGTGGCGGTATCCATTTCGGAGGAGATGGCGTCTTCCTTCTCTTGTTGGCTCTTGTTGGCTTAGGCCGGTTTTGGCTCTGGCCGGTGAGCACGTGCGCCGCTGCTCGCCACCAATCTACCTGCGGCCTCGACCGCCAGAGATCTCGTGCGACCGGCCGCACAGGGGGGACAACCACCATGTCGGGCGGGTGCCCCTCTCGTCCCCTACGGTCTGGGGATGCGACTCGTCAGCTTTCGGCCCGACCGTGTCATTCGGACCGGCGTCGTCTATGGCGACGAGATTGTCGACCTCACCGATCCGGCCGTCGGGTTGCCGGGCGACATGGTGGGCCTGTTGTCCCTTGGCCCCGCCGCCCTCGACATCGCCCGGGCTGCCCCCGAGGGGGGCGCTCGGCGGCTGCCGCTGGCCGACGTGGCCCTTCTGGCCCCGGTGCCCCATCCGCCATCGTTCTTGGCCATTGCCCGCAACTACGAGGACCATGTCCGTGAGCTGGGCCAGGACCGGCCCGAGTACCAGACCTGGTTCGCCAAGCAGCCCACGTGCGTAATCGGACCCGATGCGGCCATCGAGGTACCTCGCGTATCCGATCAGGTCGACCACCAGGGTGAGCTGGGGATGGTCATCGGCACCCGATGCCGGCACGTCACCGCCGACCGGTCCCTCGAGATGGTGGCCGGCTTTGTCGTCGTCAACGACGTGAGCGTGCGGGACTGGCAGCGGCGGACGCCGACCATGATGACGGGGAAGGGCTTCGACACCCATGGCCCGGTCGGGCCGTGGCTGGTGACGGCCGACGAGATCGTTGATCCCCAACAGCTCAGCGTCCGAACCTGGGTCAACGAGGAACTACGCCAGGACGGGTCCACGTCAGACATGATCTTTTCCTGCGCGGAGATGGTCGAGCACCTCTCCACTGCGTTCACCCTCGAGCCGGGGGTGATCCTGTCCACGGGTACACCGGCGGGCGTGGGCGCGAGCGGCAATCCGCCCCGCTGGCTCACCGCCGGCGACCGGGTCCGCGTCGAGATCGAGCGCATCGGCACACTCGGCAATCCGGTGGTAGACGAACCCGGACCATGACAGGGGACGAGGAACGAGCCGATCTCATCCGGGTCACGCCGTCGCTGTCCATTCCCCCGTCCGAGCTGCAATTCCGGTTCACTCCCAGCGGAGGCCCCGGTGGTCAGCACGCCAATAAGGTGAACACCCGGGTGGAGTTGCGATTCGATGTGGCCAAGTCACCGTCGCTGGGCCCGCGCCAACGGGCTCGCCTTTTGCAGCGCTTCGGCCCGGAGATCCGAGTGGTGGCGGACGATGAGCGCTCGCAGGTCCGCAACCGACAGCTTGCCGTCGAACGATTCAGGACCCGGGTGGCCGATGCGCTGCACATCGAGAAGACCCGTCGCCCGACGCGTCCATCGCGTGGGGCCAAGGAGCGGCGCCTGTCGGCCAAGCGACACCAGTCCGAGCGCAAGCAGCGACGCCGGCGTGGCTCCGACGACGACTGAAGGCGACGCTCGCCCCGTGTTCGGGTTGGCGCAGTCAGCTGGCCTGAGCACTCGAACTCGGCGTGTCCCACACCGCGTCGAGGAACTGGGCGATCTCGCCGGTGAGTCGTTCGGGCTTCAACCTCAACTCCAAGACCGACGCCGCCTGCAGCAATCGAGCGTCGGGAAGGCGATCGGCTAGCTGCTCGGCGTCGTGGAACGGATGGATGCGGTCCGAGCGGTGACCGATGACCAGGGCCGGGATGTGCATGTTCTCACGTTCTTCAACCGTGGGGGAGATGGGCCCGGTCAGGACCCCGTGTAGCACCGCGGCGATCTCGACGGGATCGTTGGAGAGGGTGTTCATCACGCTGTCCAACGGGCCGAAGCCGCTGCGGGGGAGACGTCGCATGATGTGGCTGGCAACGCGCACCGCCCTGCGGGCCAAGTGCACCGCGATCAGCATGGGTACGAACGTGATGGCTGCGGCGGGCACGGCCCATTCCAGAACCGGCATCTCGACGACCAAACCTTGTACCCGCTCGGGGGACTGCGAGGCCACCAGGAGGGCGACGTTCCCACCGAGCGAGACGCCGCCCACCACCGCCTTGTCGATCTCCAGGTGATCGAGGAGGGCTTCGACGTGTCGGGCGTAGGTGTCCATCCGGTGATAGGACGCTCGACGGGGCTTGTCGGAGAGGCCGTGTCCGGGCAGGTCGAGCAGGATGACCCTGTTTCCCGCGGCAGCCAGGTCGGTGGCCAGCCGGCGGTTCAGGTTGGCGTCGAGCAGGATCCCGTGCATGAAGACGAACACCCGCGGGCCACTGCCGTGGATCTCGTAGTACATGGTCACGCCGCCGTTCTCGAACCGGCCCACCTCGAACGGTGCCGCGCTGGTCAGCGCTTTGTCGGCCGGACGCCGGGCTGCTTGCCGAGCCAGCGACGCCTTCCGGCCCTGGGCGCTGGCTGCGGTGACCTTCTCGGTGGCCTTGGTCGTGTTCGAGGGGTCCTTGGAGGGCGGATCACCGCTCGACCCCTCGGTGCTCCCTTTCGTGTTCGACATCGCGTCCTCAGCTGCCATGGGGCCAACGGTAGGCCGCCGGCTGACGATTTGCCAGGACAGGCAGTTGGCGGCGGACCCGCGCTTGCTCGTTAAAGTCCAGATCGGCGATGACCATCCCGGTTCCGCCATCACCGGCCTCGGCCACGACGGTTCCCCATGGGCTCACGATCATCGAGTGGCCGTGGCAGGAAGGCATGCCGCCGGGGAGCTCACCGATTTGACCTGCGGCCACCACGAACACTTCGTTCTCGATGGCCCGGGCCCGCAACAGCACTTCCCAGTGTGCCGGTCCTGTCGCCGCGGTGAACGCCGCCGGCACGGTGACGACCGTCGCCCCCTCCAGGGCCAGGATGCGGTAGAGCTCGGGGAACCGTAGGTCGTAACAGACAGACAACCCAAGCACCGGATCCGCCACGGCTCCGCCGCCTTCGCCCGCGCGCGTGGAGGGTCCGTCACGGACGGGTTGGGGGGACAGACCCACGGTACTGAGAGCCTGGCCGGGCGCGAAGGTTGCCGACTCGTGGAAGGTCGCCCCCTCCACTTGCACGTCGAACAGGTGGACCTTGCGGTAGACGGCAGCCACCGCACCGTCGGGACCGAGCACGCAGCTGGTGCTGCGCATCCTGGTGTCGGCTGAACCGGTGTCGGGACGCTCGGGAAAGGTGCCGGCCACCAACCAGATGCGGTGACGGCTGGACTGTTCGGCGGCCCAGCTCACCGTAGGACCGTCGAGCGACTCCGCCCGCTCTCTGATGGAGCGGGCACTGCCCGCCACCGAGAAGTACTCGGGCAGGACCACCAGCTCGGCCCCGGCGTCGGCGGCCTCACTGACGAAGGCGGCCGCGGTTCGAAGATTGTCCGCTCGGTCGGCGGTGGCGGTGGTCTGGATGGCGGCAACGCGCATCATGTCAGGTTAGGGGCGATCTGCATGTTGTTCGCCCGCGGACCGTCACGGTGGCGATCAGCGGCCGGACGCGAAGACCCCCCGCCGTGTCGGGTGAACGACGGCGGGGGGTCGTAGGTATTCGTTGCAGGGACTGGCTTCTAGCAGCCGGTGAAGTACTGACCCATCAACTCAGCCCCAGCTGAGCCGAGCACGACGGCCACGGACTCCAACCTTGCTCAGCTTGGAGCTGTTCCGCGACCTGATCCTGTTGGGCGGGAGAGGCATCGCTCGGGAGCCCGGAGTACCCCATGCCTTGCCACGTGCTCTCCGAGAACTGGTACGCCCCGTAGTAGCCGTTCCCGGTGTTGTCGCTGTAGTTGCCACCCGACTCACATTGGCGAAGGGCGGCAAAGTCGCCGCCCAATGATGACGGAGCCGTTGCTGCCGCGGCTTGCTGTTGTTGTGCGGCCTGTTGCGCCGCTGCTTGCGCCGCTGCTTGTTGTTGTGCTTGTTGTGCCGCCTGTTGTGCTTGTTGCGCAGCTTGTTGTTGTGCCGCTCCTTGTTGCTGTAACGCGGAGGCCTGTGCTTGTGCAACCTGTTGTGCTTGTGCGGCCTGTTGTTCGGGAATGGTCATCGAGGCCAGTGCTATCGAGTAGCCGTTGAGTGACGCGGTCGAAGTCGCGTTCGAACCGGTGAGGTCACCGATCCCCAAGCGTGCAGGACTCGAGTTTGCAGAGGGCGCAGCTGCCGATCCGTGGAAGATGAATCCGACAACAGCTAGTAGGGCGATAACGAATATATAAAAGCGGTGCTTGCGCAATTCTTGCGCCTCCTCAAAGTCGCGGAAGCCCGGAGGGCCTCGAGGGATGGCATGAGAATGCGGGCGCCGTCTTGGAAGCATTCGTCTCGCAAGCTGGTGCCGGGTAGGGCAAGCGGCCCTGGACGTACGTGTAGGTCCATACGAGGTGCAGACGGAGTGACCCTGTCGTGATCAGTGTGAGGCGGCTCCAAAACTGGTCTTGGGGTATAGGGAAGAACGATTCATGGGATGTGGATCATGCTGCTATGGGCAGATGCCCGCGTCTGAAACAGTGTTCAGTACCGGCACGCTCAGGCATGTGGCCGTGAGATAGATCACACTGTCAGTGGTGCTCCTCAACACCCTGACAACAGCTGACTCGCTGCTGCGTGACCCCATCTGTCTCTGGCTGATCGAGTAGGTCCAACGTATACAGGTAACTCACATCAATGCAATTCGAAACGGAATTACTCCGGGCTCCGCCTGCTTACCATTACCGGAGGGGCGGTAAACGCCAGATCATCAGCCAGGTTGGCTCTCTCCAAGCGCCTTGGTCAGGATGTCGATGCCACCAGGGGAGCCATCCTCCCGAACGCCCAGGATTGGCGTCAGTGACGCCCACCCGTCCTGCACCAGGCCCGCATCCGAGTCGGGATCGAGCTCCGCTGCTTCCTCTCCCTGGTCGGATCCGCGGCCGCCGCGCAACGTCAGGGCGATCGCCCCTCCCATGGCCGGGGCCCGCCTCGCGTGCACCTCGTCGACCGTCCGCTCAGAACGTACCGAGCGGATCAAGCCCACCCTTCCCAAGGTGCCATGGCGCAGGCCGCGAAGCTCGGACAAGGGCACGGCGGGCACGTTCAGGTTGAGCACTGTGCCGCGATCGGCAGCGCCCACAATGGGGACGAGGTTGCACGCCAATGTCACCGGCGTCTCCCAGGGAACCGGGTCCGTGGCCCAGGCGATGCTCACGGCCACGCCGCGCAGCCCGAACTGGGCAGCGGTCAACGCCGCGCCGACCGTCCCCGAGTGCAGCGCCGAGCGTCCGGCGTTCATCCCGTTGTTCACGCCCGAGATGATCATGTCGGGTCGAGGTCCGAACCCCTCGATGCAGGCCAGGATGACCGCCAACGCAGGGGGCCCGTCCACGCCGTAGGTGCGAACGCGTTCGAGACCTGGGATCTGCACAGCCTCATAGGGGATCGACTCACGTTCGTAGACCGAACCAACAGCGGCGCCGGCACCGCTGTGATCTATCAAAGGGGCCACCACGATGAGCTCGTGCACGCCGTCGAACCGGGCCGCCAAACCCCGAGCCAGCGCCTCGATGCCCGGCGCGAACACACCGTCGTCGTTGGTGATGAGGATGCGCACGCCAATACTCCGATCGCAGGATCTGCAGAGCGGGCCGGGACTCATGTCGGTGGGGTCCGAGTCCAGGGCCGCTCGCTGTCGGCCTCTCCGGCTCCGTCGCCTACCATACCGGTCGACCACAAAGTGTCCTCTGGCCGGTGGGCCCGTCCCGTGGAACCCGACCGCACGGCCCATAGAAGGCCCAGAGAGTGCCCGCCAGTTTCGCTGCTGACCACTGCCGATCGGATGACGTCCCCATGACACCTCGCCCGCAACCCGACGACCAACACCCAGCAGGGATCACACCGCCCACTGGCGACCAGTGGGTCATCGCTCACGGACATCAACGGGCGGTGGTCACCGAAGTGGGTGCGACATTGCGGTCCTTCACCGTCGACGGCCGTCCAGTCATCGACGGATTCGACGAGTCGGAGTGGAGCCACGGTGGTCGAGGGCAGGTCCTTAGTCCTTGGCCCAATCGCTTGGGCGATGGGAGGTACACGTTCGAGGGCATCGAGGGCGAAGCCCCGCTCAACGAGCCCGGCTCCCGGAACGCCATTCACGGCCTGGTGCGCTGGGTGCCCTGGAGGATGGCGAGCCGAGCGCAAAACCGGGTCACCATGGCCTGTGTGCTCCATCCCACGCCGGGCTATCCCTTCACCCTGGGACTCCAAGTCGAATACCGATTGGGCCGTGACGGTTTGACCGTTCTCGCCGATGCCGAGAACCGGGGAGCGGGCCCACTCCCATTCGGCTTGGGATTCCACCCTTACTTCACCGTGGGCACTCCGACGGTGGACACTGTCCGCTTGTCGGTGCCTGCTGATCGACGGTTGGTGACCGACGAGCGTGGCCTGCCCACGGGGGACGCGCCGGTGGAAGGCACCGAGTTCGACTTCACCGAGGGTCGGATCATCGGGACGACCCATCTGGATACCGGGTTCGCCGCCCTGAGACGGGACGCCGATGGCTGCGCGCGGGTGAACATCGATCATCCTGACGGAACCGCGGATGTCACCGTGTGGGTGGACGGAACCTTCACCCACCTGATGATCTACACCGGTGACACGCTGCCTGAGGCCTTACGACGAACGGGCATTGCCGTCGAACCGATGACGTGCCCGCCGGATGCGTTCCGCTCCGGCACCGATGTGGTCGTGCTCCAGCCCGGTGCCAGGTGGGCGGGAGCGTGGGGAATCAACGCACGGTGAGCGGGGCCTTGCTCATTCGCTGCAGGACCACCTCGACGTCCGGCGACGTCAACGGCATCGAGAAATAGAAACCCTGAGCGAATCCACAGCCCAGCTCTACCAGCCGGTCCCGCTGGCTGCGGTGCTCGATCCCTTCGGCCACTACCTGGAGATCGAACGCGTTTCCCATGGTCACCACGGCCGAGACCACGGCGTCATAGCGCGTCCCCA
>DASXMT010000076.1:0-5116 GCA_036495505.1 Acidimicrobiales bacterium
TCCTGGCTGGTCACGCATTCCGGCCGGTGGGACCCAAGCTTGGACCGCCGATTGGTTCACGCCTCGACGTCTTCGGCCTCGACAGCCCCTATGACTACGACCCGGTCTGGGAGGCCTGCGTGCGGAACAAGGTCGCTCCCGCCTTCCATAGCTCGCTGCAGCAGGTGCATCCCGCCCGTTCGATCACCAACTATGTGTTCAACCACGTCAACGGGATCGCCGGGGCCCATGAGGTCCTATGCAAGGCGCTCTTCCTCGGCGGCGTGTACCGGCGGTTTCCCGACCTGCGCATCGGCTTCCTCGAAGGGGGGGTGACCTGGGGCTGCGCACTGCTCGCCGACCTCATCGGCCACTGGGACAAGCGGGGTGGGCACGCAATCAACGACCTCGATCCGGCCAACCTCGACGTGGCCGCGGTGCTGGCCTTGGTCGAGCGATACGGAAGCGACGAGATGAACAACAACCTGAGCCAACTGGGTGAGCACCTGTCCCGACGCCCAGGACGCCCGGTGATGCTCGACGAGTTCGCAGCCGCCGGCGTCACCACGGTGGAGGACATCATCGAGCCCTTCGAGACGCGCCTGTACTTCGGCTGCGAGGCCGACGACCCGCTGATCTCGTTCGGCTTCCGTCTCGACTTCGAAGGACGTCAGGTCGCCCTGAGGCCAATGCTCGGTAGCGACGTGTCCCACTGGGACGCACCGGTGATGAGCAATGTGATGGTCGAGGCGTACGAGCTGCTGGAGCGGGGATCGGTTACGTCCCAGGAGTTCGAACAGTTCACCTTCACCAACGCGATCCGGCTCCATGCCGGAGCCAACCCGCGGTTCTTCGAGGGGACGGTCTGCGAGCAGGAGGCGGCATCAGCGCTGTGAGCCGCGCCTGAGCGAGGTCGGTCGAAGGTTGCTCAGGTGCCCAGGTAGCTGGAGGAGAGCTCGTCTTCCAGTTCGGCCGGCGATCCCCGTCGCACGATCTGGCCCTGGAGCATGACGGCCACCGTGTCGGCGATGGGCAGGACGGTCCGGGCGAACTGCTCCACGACCAGAATCGAGAGCCCCTGGCTGGCCAACTCGGTCACCAGCTCGTAGAGCTGACGGACCACGATGGGGGCGAGCCCCATGGACAGCTCGTCCAGCATGACCAGCTTGGGATCGGTGCCGAAGGCCCGGGACAGGGCCAGCATCTGCTGTTCCCCCCCCGACAGCGTCCCGGCCAGCTGCTTGCGGCGCTCGCCCAGTCGCGGGAACCGCGAATAGGTCACCTCCTCCAAGTGGGACATCTCTGCGCCCACCTGGGTGGCCATGAGCACGTTCTCCCGGACGGTCAGGTTCGGGAAGATGCCGCGCCCCTCGGGCACCGTGCAGATGCCACGTCGGGACAGAGCGCCGGCCGAGGTCTTGGTGACGTTCTCGCCCTCGAACCACACTTCGCCCTCATCGGGTTGGTGCACGCCGGCGCACACGTTGAGCAGCGTGCTCTTGCCACCGCCGTTCGGTCCGAGCAGGGCGGCAACTTTGCCCGGGTAGACCTGGAAGTCGACATCGTGCAGGACCTCGATGGGCCCGTATCCGGCGCTGATGGACCGCACCTCCAGCAAGGGGGCCTCGCTCATCCCACGCCTTCCGTCGAGCCGAGATAGGCGTCGATAACCGCCGGTTCGAGCCGGATCTGCTCGGGCGGCCCGGTGGCGATGATCTGGCCGTAGTCCAAGACGTGGATCGTGGCGCACACTCCCATGACCAGCGAGACATCGTGCTCGACCAAACAGATGCCCAGGCTGTCCTCGCGGGCCAGCTGGCCCAGGAGCTGACCGAACGCCGCCGTCTCCGTCTCGGTCTGACCCGATGCCGGCTCGTCGAGCAGCAGGATGCGGGGCTTGGTCATGAGGGCGCGGGCCACCTCGATGATCCGGGCCCGGGCCGTGGGCAGCTCCCCCACCTCTCGGTCGGCCACGTCCTCCAGGCCGAGCAGGCCCATGACCCGGTCGGTCTCAGCCTTGACGTCGATGCGGAACCGGCGCCCCCAGGCGTTGCGGATGTCGCCGGCAACCCGGACGTTGTCCCGGACCGAGAGCGAGGTGAACAGCTCGAGCTGCTGGTAGCTGCGGGACAGCCCCCGTCGGGCCCGGGCCGCGGGCCCGGCTCGGGTCACGTCGTGGCCGTCGACGGCGATACGGCCACTGGTGGGATCGAGCAGGCCGCTGATCACATTGAAGAGCGTCGTCTTGCCGGCGCCGTTCGGGCCGATGAGCCCGGTGACCGATCCCTCGTCGACCGACAGCGACACCCCGTCGAGGACCACGTTGCCGCCGAAGGCCATGGAGACGTCCGTTGCCTCAAGGACGGCCACCGGTCGACCCCCCTTCCCAGCCCATGCGCACCGGCCCGCTGGCCGCCGGGGTCGGAGCCACGCTGGTCGACGACTCGACCAGCGGTGTGGTCGAGGCCGACGGCGGCGACCCGCTCGGGGGCGGCGGGGGGGCGAACGCTTCGGGCATCAGGGCCTTGCCCACGACCGGAATGCCAAAGACGATGATGGCGGTGGCGAACACAAACCACCAGTTGGACATGACCTTGGTCACCACCAGCAGGTAGGCGGCGGCCTCGAGGAGGATGCCGCCGGCCAGAACCGGCTTTGCCCTCCACAGCGGGGCGTAGCCCTCCACGATCTGGCCGACAGACCCGCTCGGGTTGCGGCCCAGGCTGACCCCGATCGCCGCCGGGGCCACCAGCGTCAGATTGGCGATGAACATCCAGGGGCCGCCGTGGTGGCTGTAGAGGTTCTGGAACGTGCTGGTGATGGCCTGGAAGCCGACCCCGGCCAACACCCCGCCGATGAGCGCTCCGGCCACGTTGCCGATTCCGCCGACCACGGTCAGCATCACCAGCGTGAGGCTGATGAAGATGATGTATGAGTTCGGGTTGACCGAGATGGAGGCCGACGACATCAGGATGCCACCGAGCCCGGCGATGGCCGCCGAGAGCACGAAGACCGACAGCTTCAGCTTGACCAGATTCTGGCCCAGGGTGGCCGTCGCCGCCGGGCTGTCCTTCATGGCGGCCAGGCGACGGCCGTAGGCGCTATGGCGCAGGGCGATCAGCCCGATGCCGATGACGGCGAAGACCACGGTCACCGTGGTGAGGAAGGCCTTGGGCGCGGACAGGTCGAGCGGCCCCACCTTGATCTTGGGGACGTTGAGCGTCCCGTTGGTGAAGATCGAGAAGTGGGTGTGGAAGATGGGCAGGATGTGGGGGGTGACGTCGGAGATGATCATGTCGGAGACGAACACCCCGAAGGCCAGCGTGGCCAGGGCCAGGTACAGGCCTCGGAGCCGGAGGGCGGGCAGGGCGATGAGCCCGCCGATCACGGCGGCGAATGCCACCCCGATGAAGATGCCCCCGAGGGTGATCCGCTGGTGGAGCCCCACCCCTGACAGCCCCAGGTGGAAGGTGAAGATGGTGGCGATCGCACCCAGGGACACCGGGGCCAGGTTGATCTCCCCGGCGTAGCCGGTGAGCACGGTCAGCGACAAGGCGATGATGGCGAAGGTCATCCCCACGGTCAGCGCGGTGATCGCCTCGGTGGTCATGATGACCTCGAGGAGCAGGACGACGGCGAGGAGGATGATCGACCACAGCCCGGCGGACCTCATGCTCGGGACTTTGAACCGCTCCCGGCTGCGCAGGAGGATGGCGCCCCGGAGCCGGTCCTGGGGCAGCACCAGGAGGACCACGAAGAGGACGATCATGGGCAGGGAGATCCGGAAGTTGGACGCCCACGTCCACGTCGTGGGGAAGTAGGCCAGCACATAGTTGCTGGCCAGGCCCAGGACGATGGCCCCGATGAAGGTACGGGGCAGGCTGCGCAATCTGCCGAACATGGCCGCGGCGATGGCATCGAGGACCAGCAAGGTGAGTTGGGTGACGTCGAGCGTGCCCCCGCTGACCGGGGTGATGAGGATGCCGGCCAGGGCGGCCAGCGCCCCGCCCACGGCCCACGAGATGCCGGCCAGGCGCCCTGGGCGGCCACCGTTGAGCTCGAGCAGAGCTGGATTGTCGACGACGGCGCGCATGGCCACGCCGGTCCGGGTCCGCTGGAAGAGGTAGCGCAGGCCCACGGCGATGGCCACCGCCGCCCCGATGGCGATGACCTCGTGATCGGTCACGAAGACGCCCAGGAACTTGAACTTGGCCGTGTAGCCGAAGAAGGGGAAGTCGTTCCGGGGGGTGGTCGGGTTCCAGATCCACTGGGCCAGGGCGATGATGCCAAGCATGACGCTGATCGTGACCACGATCTTGGTGATCTCGGCCGTGTTTCTCAGCCCTCGCATGATGCCCGCGTACAACAGCGCCCCGAGCAGCGGGGCCAGGATGAGCAGGACCAGGATCAGGCAGATTGGGGCCGGCCAGTCCCAGCCGAAACGGAATTGCCAGTAGACGTAGGCGGCCAGCATGGCGATGGCGCCGTGGGCGAAGTTGAAGATGCCCGACGTCGTGTAGGTGAGCACCAGTCCCGAGGCGGCGATCGCATAGACCGCGCCGATAACCAAGCCGGAGATGGTGTATGAGAGGAACAGGTGCATGGTGATCCCTTCACCCCTCCGTCCAGGCCCGCGAGCGGGCGGCTGAGCCTGAACGGAGGGCCGGCGTGCGTTAGGACTGCGGTTTGATCACCGACGGGGTGACGAACTTGGTCGATTTGTTGTCTGCGTTCAGGGTGGTCCCGAGGACCGCTGCCCCCGTGTTGGGGACCACGAACTTGGACGAGCACTGGTAGGTCCCCAGCTTCTTCGGCACCACCTGCACGTACTTGGTGTTCTGCAGCCGGAGGAGCACCCCGCACTGCGGCGGCGTGTTCTTGCCCACATCGCCCGGGGCGGAGAGACCACCACCGGTCCAGGCCGACACCTTGGAAAGGTTGTTGACCATGCACTGCCGGGTCAGTGTGGATCCGCAGGCCTTGGCCTCGGTCGCCCACAGGAGGAAGGCCGACGCCGCCTGCTCGCCGAGCTGGTTGGTGGGGCCGGACGCCTTCACGATGTTCAGGTACTGCTTTATCGCCGGGACCGCGTTGGCCGCGGTCAGCGGCGCGTAGGCCGAGCGGACATAGAAGTTGT
>DASXMT010000077.1:0-4806 GCA_036495505.1 Acidimicrobiales bacterium
TCAGAACAACCCGCCCGAACAGGGATTATTGGTGCAGGAATGGCCCCTGCACCGAAAAGTTGGCCCACCAGGGACTTTAGGTGCAAAGCCGATATTATCGGTGAGGTGAGTCAATAACCATAGGAAAACCTATACCATAGGCACTCAAGTTTGCTATAGTTGTACATCGACAGAAGTCGGACCAACGACCTTGGACGGCCCACCAGGGCTTTCGATAGGGCGGTCCACACCGAAGTCGCACGAATCGAGAGAGACAAGCGCCTGAGAACCAGGCAGACGAGCAGGAGGCAACGATGGCCAAGGCCGTAGGAATCGACTTGGGGACGACCAACTCGGTCGTGAGCGTGCTGGAGGCCGGAGAACCGGTCGTCATCCCCAACGCAGAGGGTGGACGAACGACGCCGTCGGTCGTCGGGTTCGCCAAGTCCGGCGAAGTACTGGTCGGTGAGGTGGCCAAGCGCCAAGCCATCACCAACCCGGATCGGACGATCCGGTCGGTGAAGCGCCACATGGGCACGTCGTGGACCGTCGACATCGACGGCAAGGCGTACACGGCCCAGGAGATCTCTGCTCGCATCCTCTCGAAGCTGAAGCGAGATGCCGAGTCGTTCCTCGGCGATTCCGTGAACCAGGCCGTCATCACGGTTCCGGCCTACTTTGACGATGCCCAGCGCACCGCGACCAAGGAAGCGGGAACCGTCGCCGGGCTCGAAGTCCTGCGCATCATCAACGAGCCCACCGCGGCTGCCCTGGCCTACGGCCTGGACAAAGAAGGCGCCGACCAGACCGTCCTCGTCTTCGACCTCGGAGGCGGCACCTTCGACGTGTCGGTCATGGAGATCGGCGACGGCGTGTTCGAAGTGAAGTCCACGTCGGGGAACACCCACCTGGGTGGCGATGACTGGGACCAGCGGATCATCGATTGGCTGGTGAAGTCGTTCAAGGACACCGAGGGCGTCGACCTGTCTGCCGACAAGATGGCCACCCAGCGACTGCAGGAAGCGGCCGAGAAGGCCAAGATCGAGCTGTCCTCCCTCCAGGAGACCCAGATCAACCTGCCGTTCATCACCGCCACCTCGGAAGGCCCGAAGCACCTTGACCTGAAGCTCACCCGAGCCACGTTCAACGAATTGACCTCCGACCTGGTCGACGCGTGCAAGGGCCCCTTCGAGCAGGCCATCTCCGATGCCGGCCTGAGCACGACCGACATCGACCATGTCGTCCTGGTGGGTGGCTCCACCCGCATCCCCGCGGTCCAGGAGCTGGTGCAGTCCTTGACGGGGAAGGAGGCCCACAAGGGCGTCAACCCCGACGAGGTGGTGGCCATCGGCGCCGCTGTCCAGGCCGGTGTCCTGAAGGGTGACGTGAAGGACGTCCTCCTCCTCGACGTGACGCCCCTGTCGCTCGGAATCGAGACCAAGGGCAGCGTCATGCACCGCCTGATCGAGCGCAATACCACCATCCCCACCAAGCGGAGCGAGGTGTTCACCACCGCCGAGGACAACCAGCCGTCGGTGGAGGTCCACGTGCTCCAAGGCGAGCGGGAGATGGCCATGTACAACAAGACGCTGGGCAAGTTCCAGCTGGTCGACCTGCCGCCGGCCCCCCGTGGCGTGCCCCAGATCGAGGTCACCTTCGACATCGATGCCAACGGCATCGTGCACGTCTCGGCCAAGGACCGGGCCACCGGCAAGGAGCAGTCGATGACCATCACCGGTCAGTCGTCGCTGGCCAAGGACGACATCGACCGCATGGTGAAGGACGCCGAGGCTCACGCCGAGGACGACCGTCGCCGTCGGGAAGAGGCCGAGGTCCGCAACAACGCCGACACGCTCGTCTACCAGACGGAGAAGCTCCTGAAGGATCAGGGCGACAAGTTCCAGGGCGATGAGAAGGAGAAGGTCGAATCGGCGCTCACCACGCTGAAGGAGTCCTTGGCCGGTTCCGATCTGGAGTCGATCAAGAACTCGACCGAGGCCCTGCTCACGGCGAGCCAGTCGTTCAGCCAGCGTCTCTACGAAGAGGCGTCCAAGGCTGATGCCGGTGCTCCCGGTGGTGCCGCCGGTGCCCCGGCCGACGAGCCGTCCGATGACGAGGTGGTCGACGCTGAGATCGTGGACGAGAAGGACTGATGACCGGTACCTCCAAGACCCCCGATGACGAGGTCACCGAAGACGCCGGCGTCGTTGACGCCGAGGTTGTCGACCCCGATGTCTTTGACGCCGAGGTTGTCGACCCCGACGTTGTTGACGCCGATGTCTTTGACGACCCGGCCGGCGACTCCGGCCTCGACGGCGATCCCGCAGCGTCTGAAGGCGGCGTAGGCCCTGAGGTTGAGGACGTAGCCGAGGTGATCGTGGTCGATGACGACCCGGTCGCCGCGGCGAGGGCGGAGCGCGACGAGTATCTCGACGCGCTCCGCCGCCTCCAGGCCGAGTTCGAGAACTACCGCAAGCGGGTATCTAAGCAGCAGGTGGAACAGGTCGAGCGGGCCGCCGTGTCTCTGGTCGACAAGCTGTTGCCCGTCCTCGATGTCTTGGACCTCGCCGCTGAGCATCTGGGCGACGCCGACTCCGAAGAGGGCAAGGCCCTGGTGCAGGCCTCGGCGTTGTTGAACGACGTCCTGGCCAAGGAGGGACTCGAGCGGGTCGACCCGGTGGGCGATCCCTTCGACCCCAACAGCCACGAGGCGGTGGGCAATGTTCCTGCCGACGAGAACGAATCCGATGAGCAGGGACCGACGGTGGCCCAAGTGATGCGACCGGGGTACCGCTGGCGCGGCACGGTGGTCCGGCCGGCCATGGTGCTGGTGCGCAGCTGAGCGCACGGGCCGGTTTATTTTTGACAGAGAGGGACTGAGGGCAGACCACGGTGGCTCCGCAACGCGAATGGTTCGAGAACGACTACTACAAGGCCTTGGGCATCTCCGATTCGGCGACGGCCAAGGAGATCACCAGCGCGTACCGGAAACTGGCCAAGAAGCACCATCCCGACACCAATCCCGGTCACGAGGAGCAGTTCAAGGAGATCAGCGCCGCCTACGACGTGCTCGGGGACGCGGCCAAGCGCAAGGAGTACGACGAGGTGCGGGCCATGGGCCCCGTCGGCGCGACCGGCGGGTTCCCGGGTGGGTTCGGCGGCTCGGGTGGGACCAGCTACCGGGTCGAGGACATGGGCGACCTCGGCGACCTGTTCGGCGGGTTGTTCGGGGGTCGTAACCGCCGCGGGCGGGGAGCGGCCACCACCCCCCAGCGCGGAGCAGACGTCGAGACCGAGCTGCATCTGTCCTTCGAGGACGCCATCAACGGGGTGACCACCGGCGTCCATCTGACCACCGACGCCCGTTGCCACACGTGTGGCGGATCGGGTGCAGCCCCGGGAACGACGCCGGAGACCTGCCCGCGCTGCGGTGGGACCGGCACGCTCCAAGACGACCAGGGCCTGTTCTCGCTGAGCCAGATCTGCCCACAATGCGGCGGTCGCGGCACCGTGGTCACCACGCCGTGTCCGACCTGTCACGGGTCCGGTGTCGAGCACCGCGACCGAGAGGTGAAGGTGCGGATCCCCGGCGGCGTGGCCGACGGTCAGCGCATCCGGGTGAAGGGCAAAGGGGCAGCTGGTCGCGGCAACGCGCCCAGCGGCGACCTGTACGTGGTGGTGCGGGTGGGCTCGCACGCGCTGTTCGGCCGAAGGGGCCGCAACCTGACCATCACGGTTCCTGTCACCTACCCGGAGGCCGCACTGGGCACGACGGTGACCGTACCCACGCTCACCGATCCGGTGACATTGCGGGTCCCGGCGGGGACATCGTCGGGACAGACCTTCCGGGTCAAGGGCCGCGGCATCCCGGCCGGGAAGAAGAGTGCCGTGGGCGACCTCTTGGTCACTGTGGACGTCACCGTGCCCAAGACGTTGAGCGACGAGCAACGGGCGGCGGTCGAAGCGCTGGCGGCGGCGTCCGACGACTCGCCACGTGACTACCTGGGGGTGTGAGATGGCTGAGGATGGACACTCGCGCGCGGTCTACGTCATCTCGGTCGCGGCCGAGCTGGCAGGGGTCCACCCGCAGACCCTGCGCGTCTACGAGCGCAAGGGTCTCCTCGACCCGAGCCGGACGGCCGGTGGCAGCCGTCGGTTCAGCGAACGGGATCTGGCCCGGTTGCGCCACATCCACGAGCTCACCGAGTCCGGTCTCAATCTCGAGGGGGTCCGGCGCGTGATGGAGCTCGAGACCGACGTGGCCCGGCTCCACAGTGAAATCGAGCTCCTCCGGGCCGAGGCCCGTGAGGCGGTGGCCCGCACCCATCAGCTCTACCGGCGAGACCTGGTGCCGGTATCCCATGCCCCCGTTCCCACCAGGCACCAGAACCGAGGAGGTGGCTCGCGATGAGCATCAGCCCCGATCGATGGACCCTGAAGACCCAAGAAGCGGTGGCGTCGGCCCTGGAGCTGGCCCGGGCCGAGCACCACGCGGAGGTTACGCCCGACCACATCCTGTTGGCACTGCTCGACCAGGGCGACGGCATCACTTCGCCCCTCCTGGCCCGGGTCGGGGTGGAGCCGGCTGTGTTGCGGACCCGCCTGGAGGGCGAGCTGGCCCGGGCGCCGAAGGCTTACGGCGGTGATGAGCCGCGCCTGAACGCGGCAGTGCGCGACGTGATTACCACGGCCGACAGCCTCCGCACCGACATGGGGGACGAGTACCTGTCCGTGGAGCACCTCTTGTTGGCCATGTCCGACCGCTTGGGTGTGACCAGGGACGAGCTCCTCACCGCTCTCCGCGATGTTCGGGGCAGCCACCGGGTC
>DASXMT010000078.1:0-12469 GCA_036495505.1 Acidimicrobiales bacterium
ACCGTCGCTGCGACATCGCCTCCAAGCCGGCACCGCCGAGCCCGACGCCATCGTCTGGGGAATACGAGACCCCCAGTCTCTGTTGTGTATATCGAGACTTACAGTCTCGATATCTCAGTTTCGCCTGTCGAAAGGGAGCCACGATGCAGAACCTCACTGGAAAGCAGAACCTCACCGGGAAGAGAGCGCTCATCACCGGAGCCACGAGCGGCATCGGCAGGGCGGCCGCGCTGGCCCTGGCCAGAGCCGGCGCCACCGTGGCCGTGAGTGGCCGGGACAAGGACAAGGGCTCGGCTGTGGTCGACGCCATCCGGGCGGCCGGAGGCTCGGCCACCTTCGTGGCCGCCGACCTCGTCGATGCGGACGCTGCCCTCGACCTCGCAGCCCGCGCCACCGAGGAACTGGGCGGCGGCGTCGACGTCCTTGTGAACAGCGCCGGGGTGTTCCCCTTCGGTCCCACCGACTCCCACGACGAGGCCACCTTCGACGCCGTCTACGCCCTGAACGTGAAGGCGCCGTGGTTCCTGGTGGCCGCCCTCGCTCCGTCCATGGCCGAGCGGGGGGCGGGCGCCATCGTCAATGTCTCCACCATGGTGGCCCAGTTCGGCGTCGACGGTATGGCCCTCTACGGTTCGAGCAAGGCCGCGCTGGAGTTGCTCACCAAGGCATGGGCGGCCGAGTTCGGGCCCAAAGGAGTGCGGGTGAACGCCATCAGTCCGGGCCCCACGCGGACCGAAGGAACTGCCGGTATGGGCGAGGCCCTCGAACAGTTGGCGTCGCTTGCCCCGGCCGGACGCCCGGCCATCCCCGACGAGATCGCTTCGGCGATCGTCTATCTGGCCAGCGACGAGGCCAGCTTCATCCACGGTGCAATCCTCCCCGTCGACGGGGGCAGAGCGGCCACCTGAGTCGAGGTCGGATCCTCCAACGAATGCGAGGCAGTGGACGCGCCCGCAATTTATCCATGGCGGCGGGTCGGGACCTATCGTGACCGCGCAATCCCCGGGAGCGAGAAGGAGGCTCCCTGGCCGGTGACGGCGTTTTCGACGTGATCGCGATCGGGCCACCCGGAGGGCCAGGACCGACCCCAGCCTTGAGGCCGGATGCCTTACCGACGCCGGCCTGGAAGGATGGGCCGGTCTCGGGTCGCCGAGTACACACCCGCGTCGGACCACGACGATCCTGCATGGAGGATGGCTGATGAACGACGAACAGTTCCAGAAGATCCACTCGGGGCAGGGCTTCATTGCCGCCTTGGACCAGAGCGGTGGCAGCACCCCCAAGGCCCTGAAGGCCTACGGCATCGACGAGGACCAGTACTCGGACGACGACGAGATGTTCTCCCTGATGCATGCCATGCGCAGCCGGATCATCACCAGCCCCAGCTTCAGCGGTGACGACATCCTTGGCGCCATCCTGTTCGAAGACACCATGGATCGTGACATCGCCGGCCAAAGCTCGGTGTCGTACCTGTGGGACGTGAAGCGCGCGGTCCCCTTCTTGAAGGTGGACAAGGGCCTGGCCAGCGAGCACGACGGCGTCCAGGTCATGAACCCGATCCCCGCCCTCGCCTCACTGCTGTCACGTGCCGTGCAGAACGGCGTCTTCGGCACCAAGATGCGCTCCTTCATCAGGCTGGGCAGCCCCACCGGCATCACCGCGGTGGTCGAGCAGCAGTTCCACCTGGCTGACCAGATCCTGGCCGCCGGGCTGGTCCCCATCATCGAGCCCGAAGTCGATATCCACAGCTCCGAGAAGGGCAAAGCGGAGGAGATCCTGAAGCAGCGCATCCTCGAGCGGTTGGGGCAGCTCCGGCCCGACCACAACGTCATCTTGAAGCTGTCGCTACCCGACGTCGCCGACTTCTACTCCGATCTCGTGAAACACCGCAACGTCGTGCGAGTCGTCGCGTTGTCAGGCGGCTACGGTCAACGGGAAGCGGACCTCCGCCTGGCCGGTAACCACGGCCTGATCGCCAGCTTTTCACGAGCCCTGACCGAGGGGCTGTCGGTCCACCAGAGCGATGCCGAGTTCGATGCCACCCTCGAGCACTCGATCGACAGCATCCTCGAAGCGTCACTCACGTAGTCTTCGGGCTCACGATCTGCCGCTCTTGGTGAGCCCGGATCTGCGTCGTGTCAAGCCCTGACGAAGTCCGCTTTGACGACGACCCTGTTGTCGAGCTTGGCTCCCATCTTGGCCCACGTCATGCCCCATTCACTCCGGTCGACCTCCGCCTGCACAGTGAGGGTCACCCGGCCAGGATCACCCTTTACCGCCGTGGCCGAAGACTCCAAGGGATGGGTCCGGCCGTGCACGGCGAGGGACCCGGACACCTTGAGTTTCCCGTCATCCATGGGGGTGACGCCGGTGACCGAGTACGTCAAGGTGGGGTACTTCACCACCTCGAAGAAGTCGGAGCCTCGCAGGTGCTCGTCCCGTTTCTTGTTTTTGGTGGAGATAGTGGTGGCGTCGATCACGAACGTTCCCGAGACGCTCCCATCGTCGCTGACCGTGCCGTTCCCATCGATCGCCTTCATGGTTCCCTTCACCTTGGCCAGCCCCCACATGGCCTTGGTGTGGAGCTCTACCGTGGTGTGGGCCGGGTCCAACTTCCAGTTGCCAGCAGCGCCAGCCAAGAGTCCGGCGGAGCCGGTCCCCGTATTCGTCTCAGGCATCGCAACTGTCCTCCTTCTCGCCGGCAGCGGATCCTGCCTCCAATTGCTTAGTCTATCCAAACTATTCTGTAAGTCAAAGTAATTGTGGGAAAGACCAGGTAAAGTCCGAGCATGAGTCGCGCCAATCGAGAGCGCAGAAACGAGCCCGGCGGCTCGCCTGGGCCAGCTCCAGCCGAGGGACGCGACGGAGATCCCGGACACGAGCGCGAGACGTTTCATGACTGCCTCCGCAAGCTCGTCCAACTGATGCCCCAGGTGAGCCGCGGGCTGCGCCGGCGGCAGGTTCCACCGGTCGAAGTCAACGATGCCGGACTCGGGCCTCGTCATGGTGCCACCCTCTCCCTCCTGCGCGAACGAGGTCCCATGACCGTCGGTTGCATGGCGGCCGCGCTCGGGCTCACGCTGGGAACTGTCAGTGGAATACTCGCCGACGTCGAGCGGGCCGGATTCGTCGAGCGCTCGCCCGACCCTGCGGACCGTCGCCGAACGATCGTCAGGCTGGCCCAGGGTCGAAGCGACGCCGTGGGCGTCTGGCTCGAAGGTGCGTCCGCTCCGATGGAAAGAGCCCTCGACAAGCTCAGCCCCGAAGAGCGAGCCACCTTTGTAAAGGCGATGACGCTCTTGGAGGCAGAACTCAATTCCAACCGGGATGATCTGCCGCTTTGACGCCGCGTCTGGCCGCCAGGTCTGCGAGGGCTGACAGGGCCGCCAGGCTGAACGGTTGATCTAAGGGTTGACACGTTCGACGCGTAGAAGCGGCGGACCACGCTCAGCTGCGGAGGCGATCGCGGGTCCGGTGCATGAGCTCGAGCGCTTTGTCGACGTGTTCCCCGACGAGCTTTCCTTCGCGCTTGACGACGTCACCGCCGACGATCACCGTTTCGACGTCCGCCGGTCCGGCCCCCAACGCCATCACGGCGACCGGGTCACCGAATCCGTCCAGGTGTGGTGACCGCATGTCGACGACGGCGATATCTGCCTGCTTGCCGGGTCTGAGGCTGCCGACCTCGCTGTCAAGGCTCCAGACCCGGGCGCCGTCGAGGGTGGCGAGGCGCAGCATGTCCCGCTGGTGCAGTTCGACGGTTGCGACCCTCTCACCTCGGGCGAGCGCGTCAGTATTCGCCCGAGAGCGCTCTGCGGCGAGGGCAAGGCGCATCTCGGAGAACAGGTCGGTCCCGGCGCTGCAGATCGTGTCGACGCCGAACCCGCACACAATCGACCGCTCGAGAGCCGGTCCGGTACCCGGGAAGGTGCCGAACTGCATCAACATGTCGGTGGACGGCGTGATCGACATCGTGCCGCGGCTGGCGGCAACGAGGTCGAGCTCCTTGTCCGTCAGCATGTTGCCGTGGGCGTAGTTCACGTCGGCGCCGAGCAGGCCGAACCGTTCGAGGGTCATGACGGCGTCCGAGGTCCCGGCCATGCCCACATGGACCGAGATGGGAAGACCCAGTTCGCGGGCGAAGGCGAAGTCCTCGGCATTCCGCTCCGGGCTGGTGAAGCAGGGACCACGTAGTGCCATGCCCATTCGCAAGCGCCCGTTGGTCCCGTCGGCGAATTGCTCGTCTCGCATCCGGCGGGCGTCTCTGGGGTGTGGTGGGTTGGGATCGTCGCTCGCTGGTCCGGGCCCGCCGTAGAGGAAGTAGCCGCGTATGCCCGAGTCCCGGAGACCGCGCACGTCGGCGTCGGCATGCTCGGCCGAGGGAAGGTTGTGCGCCCAGTCCCCGATCGTGGTGATGCCCGCATCGAGGGCTTGCAGCGCGCCCCACAGGGTGCCGGCGTAGATGTCCTCGGGGGTGTGGCGTGGTGCGATACCCCGCAGCACGACGGGGTCCTAGCCCGCGCCGGTGATCTGCGGAGTGAAGCCGCCAATCGCCCACTGCCAAACGTGGCGGTGCGTGTCGATCAGGCCGGGCATGACCAGACGGCCGCGACCGTCGACCACTTCCGCCGTAGGCGTGGAGGGAGCAAGGTCGGGTCCGATCGCGGTGATCACGCCTCCGCGGACGAGCACGTCGCCGACCGGCAGGTCACCGAGGACCGGGTCGACGGTGACAACATGGCCGCCCTTGATCAGCAGTTCATTGGATGTGTTGTCGGTCATGCTCGCTCCTTTTGCCAGTTTGTACCGCTATGGTCGATCCGCTGCCCCCGGCTTCGCACCGGGGCCACCCCCTGGACACCTCCCCTGAATTTCCAATTGGGCGCTGTCGGTGGCGGTTTGGACGCTGGCCGCGGGCATCAAAACCGCCACCGGGCTACCGGCCGCCTTGGCAGCCCCCACCCAGGCAGTCTGCGGCTGACCTCCGTGGCCGGGGCGCCGCTCCAAATGTCAGGGGGGCTAGCCCGGGGGTTCGCACGGTGCGAAGTGGGATATCGCCAATGGATCATGGGGTGACGCTCTACCACCGGAGGCGAACCCATGCTCACATCGATCGCGCTGGACCCCGAGTGCGTGCTCTGGTCGGCGCCGGAGCCAAAGCGGGCCGGTCGCCCACTGATCGTGGCGATGCATGGGTGGAGCTACGACGAGAGGCACCTCTTCGCATTCGCGCATCTCTTCCCCAGCGACATGGTCGTGGCGTCGGTGCGCGCACCAACCCCCGAGGCAGGCGGATTCGCCTGGTTTCCGAGCCGGGAGAACCCGATTGGAGACCCGCAGCCGAGGGTGGCCAATGCCGCAGCTGAGAGTGTGCTGGATTGGCTCGACACTCTGCCGCCCGCGTCATCAATCGGTCTTCTCGGCTTCTCTCAAGGTGGCGCGATGGTCTTGCAGCTGATGCGCCTTGCCCCGGACCGATTTGCCTACGGCGTGCAGCTCGCCGGTTTCCTCGTCGACGACTCTCAGTCGGGCGATGAGGTGCTGGCTCGTAGCCGGCCACCCGTATTTTGGGGACGAGGTGCACTCGACACGGTTATTCCGCGGCAATCGATCGGTCGAACACAGTGTTGGATGGAGACACACACCCATCCGGTGGCCGTCGTGTACCGCGGGCTCGGCCATGACGTCGCCGGAGCCGAGGTGACGGACTTCGTCGCGTTCATTGCGCGGCAGTCGGGCAGCTGAGGAGCACCTAAGACGCACCCAAGGAGCAAGCAGTCCCTCGCCTCATTGATCGGTCGGCACAGCAAAGGCGTGCAGGAGCCCGGTGACTGCCGGCCGGGTAGTCTCCCCTTGCCGACAGCACAAATACCACGGCTCAGGCGGGATCAGTTCCGACACCGGGTACACCTCGACCAACCTCTGCTGGCCGAGGAGATCGCCACAGGCGAACAGCGGAAGGATGCTGTGTCCGAGCCCGCGCTCGACCGCGCCGACCACGGCACGAAGGTCCGGTGCCACCAACCGCAGTCGGGCCGAGAAGGGGCGACCCAGGTGGGTGAGCCAGAATCGACGGGTGATGGGAAGTTCCAGGCTGTAGGCGACCCATGGCCGACGCGACAGCCACGAGCCCAGTTCGTGCAGCGAACCCGACCCACCCCCAGAAGCCAGGCTCGGCGCAGCCACCAGCACGAACCGCTTCTCTCCGATCGCCACCCCGACCACCGACCGCCTCGGGGGCGTGCAACTGGTGAAGGCGACGTCGAGCTCACCCCGCTCCAGCCCTTCGATCAGCTCGTCATCGTCGCCGAACCGGGCCACCACGGACAGCTCCGTCGACTCGACTCGGGGAATCACTTCGGCAGAGAAGAACTCCGCCGATGACCCAATGCGAAGGGCGGACTGCGGGTCGTCGACCCGACCGGAGTCCAGACCGGCCAGGACGACCTCGAGCTGATCGAGAGCGGAAGCCACTTCGGCGTAGAGCGCCCTCCCCCTCTCCGTCGGGACGACGCCTTCGGCCACGCGCACGAACAGCGGGTCTCCGATCACCCGTTCGAGACCGGCGAGCTGTTGGCTGGCCGCAGGCTGGGAGAGCGAGCGCAGACGGGCACCGTCGGTCACCGAGCCGGAGCGATAAATGGCCAGGAACGTCCTCAGCCAGTCCGGGCGTGCCATTCTCTGAGCTTATCCATGTTATTCAATAGATTACTTTGCCAATGGACCGGGGAGGGCACAGGCTGGGCCGATGACCCGTATCCAGACTGACCCTCCGTTCCATGACTGTGCCCGCTGCAAGCAGGCGGCGCAGTAGCGATGCGCCGCCTGCACGTCGCCCTCGCCGTCGATGACCTCGACGCCACCATCCACGACTATTCCGAGCGTCTCGGGGCCGAGCCGGTCGCCGTCGTCGTCGGCACGTACGCCCTCTGGCGAACTCCCGAGGTGAACCTCTCGGTCAATTGTGACGTTGCCGCCCGTGAACGCTTGCGGCACCTCGGCTTCGAAGACGATGCCGTGAGCACCAAGTCGGAGAGCACGGACGTCAACGGATTGCTGTGGGAATCCTTCTCCCCCCACTGGCAGGACGAAGGGATCATCCGGGTATACGGGCCGATCAGCTGAATCGACGCTGGCGAAAGGTCGCACCGTCGGCCGCCGGAACAAAGCGACATGAGCGGCGCTACCATCGCCAGGAGGGGCAAGGGAGGCGTCCGTGCGACTGGACGACGCAGACCAATCCGTACCACCGGACGGCGCCGGCCGGCTGATGGACCGCTGGCCGGAAGACCTTGCCTCCGCGTCGATGGCCCTCGCCCGGCGATTCGCCTCCAACGCCACGCTCTGGTGCTGGGCTCCCCGCTGGCCACAACATGCCGAGCACGTTGCCGTTGAGTTCGTGCACCCGGTCATCGTCGGCAAGCGGGCTCTCCCGGCCGTCGCCTTCTCGGACGCCGATCCCATCACTGCCCTTCGTACCCTGGTCGAAGCGGGCGACGTGTTGCTGGTGGTAGCGCCTGCGGCCGCCGCGGAGGTTGCTGCCGTGCTCCAGCGTGCGCCGGCCTGGGGCATCGAGACGATCTGGCTAGGTTCAGGGGCGCGCCCCGGCATCGGCATGGCCGATCACCTGCTGTGGTTCGACAACCTCGACGACGAAGCGGCGAGTAATGGCGCCTTCGTGCTCGCCTATCACGTGCTGTGGGAACTGACCCACGTCTGCTTTGAGCATCCCGGGCTCCTCACGCAACCGATCCGGGATGACGAGTGCGACGATGCGCGCTGCACTACGTGCTCCGACGAGGGCCGGGTGGCAGAGGTGGTCGAGCGCAGCGGACCCATCACCGTGGTGCGCAGCCGAGGAGGGACCGAGGAAGTGGACACCACCCTGGTTGACCCGGTTGCGCCGGGCGACCTGGTCCTGGTCCACGCCGGGGTGGCCATATCCCGACTGGACGGGGAGCGGGTATGACCGAGGGCACCGACTTCCTCTACCCGTTCATCGAGGGCGGGGAGCACGACGCCGACAGCCTGCTCGCTGATCTGGCCACCTCGGCGGCGGCAAAAGGGGCCATGAGCGCCCAACTCCAGGCCGCCACCCTGGCCGACTGCGACGCAACCATGACGACCGTCGCCCAGGTCATGTCCCGGCGATTCACTGCCGGTGGCCGGTTGTTCGTGTTCGGCAACGGAGGCAGCGACACCGACGCGGCAGGGATCGTCGCCTTGTTCCGAACCCCACCCTGGGGTCGCGCCCTTCGAGCCCGGACCCTGGTGGCCGACCATGCCGTGCTCACCGCCCTGGGCAACGACGTCGGTTTCGAGCTGGTGTTCTCTCGTCAGCTGATCGCCTACGCCCGACAAGGCGATATGGCCCTTGGCCTCTCCACCAGCGGGAATTCCACCAACCTGCTCAGCGCGTTCGCCGAGGCCAACCGGAGTGGGCTGTTGACGCTCGGTCTGGCCGGCTACGACGGCGGTCAGATGGCCTCCTCCCCCGACGTCCAGCACTGCCTGGTGGTCTCGTCATCGAGCGTGCACCGGGTCCAGGAGGTCCAATCGGCCCTGGCCTTCGAGCTGTGGTCCCGTGTCCAATCCCTCGTCTGAGGAGCGTGAACCGATGAGTGCCCAGTCCCATGCCGACAACGCTCATCCACCTCGGCCCGGACGCAGCGAGGCCGCCGTCCTCGACCGAATCGAGGAGTTCCGGCGACGCCGACCCCGATTCACCGATCAGGTGGTGACGTTGGCCCACGGTGCCGGGGGCAAAGCCTCGGACGCCCTCATCGGCGCCGTGTTCGTGGACGCCTTTGCCAATGAGACCCTGTCCCCCCTGGCCGACGGGGCTGCCCTCACCCTGCCGACCGGCGAGCGTCTGGTGTTCAGCACCGACTCATTCGTGGTCAAACCGCTGCGGTTCCCTGGCGGCTCCATCGGCCACTTGGCCGTGCACGGCACCGTGAACGACCTGGCCGTCATGGGAGCCCGTCCCACCTGGCTGTCCGCCGCGTTCGTCATCGAGGAGGGATTCCTGGTGTCCGAGTTGCGCGCCGTCGTGGCCGACATGGCCGGCGCGGCCGAGGCTGCCGGAGTGGAGATCGTCACCGGTGACACCAAGGTCGTCGGGCGAGGTGCGGCCGACGGGCTCTACATCACCACCGCGGGGGTGGGCGTCGTCCCCGCCGGCCGGCACCTCGGTCCCGAACTGGTGAGCGCGGGCGACGTCATCCTGAGCTCAGGGACCATCGCCGATCACGGTATGGCCGTCATGCTGGCCCGGGGAGACCTGGCCCTCGAGGCCGACCTGCGCTCGGACACGGCCCCGTTGGGGTCACTCGTCGCCGACCTCTTGGACGCCGCCCCCTCGACCCGCTGGCTGCGCGACCCGACCCGGGGAGGCGTGGGGACGGTGTGCAACGAACTGGCTCGGTCCACCGACCTGGCCGTCGTGCTCGACGAAGCCTCGTTGCCGGTGGACCCTGCGGTCAACGGGGCCTGCGACATCCTGGGTATCGACCCGTTGTACGTGGCCAACGAGGGAAAGTTCATCGCCGTTGTCGGCTCCCAGGATGAGGCGGCCGCGCTCGATGCCCTGCACGCCCACCCCCTGGGCCAACGCGCCGCCCGCATCGGGGACGTACGCGCCGACCCCGCCGGGATCGTGGTGCTGCTCACCAACTTTGGCGGTACCCGTATCGTCGACATGCTCGTCGGTGATCCCCTCCCACGCATCTGTTGATGACCGGTACCTCCGCCGACCCGGTCCAGCGCTGCCGGCTGCGGGTGACAGGCACGGTGCAGGGGGTGGGGTTCCGGCCCTTTGTGTACCAGCACGCCGTCCGACTGGGCCTCGGAGGCTTCGTCCGCAACGACAGCGCCGGGGTCCTGATCGAAGTGGAGGGCCCCGAGGGTGCCATCACCGAGCTGTGCCGCCTACTGGTGGACGACGCCCCGCCCCTCGCTCGGGTTGCCGGGGTCACGGTGTCACCGTTGACCGTGGTGGCCGACGGCCGGAACGATGGCCGAACCCGCCCGCCCGAAGGCGGCAGCGCCCGCTTCGTCATCGCACGCAGTGCAGACGACGGCAACCCCGACGTACCGGTCAGCATCGACACGGGCACGTGCGACGACTGCCTGGCCGAGGTGAACGACCCGAGCGATCGGCGGTACGGCTACGCCTTTACCAACTGCACCAACTGCGGTCCTCGCTACACCCTTGTCGAGTCTGTACCCTACGACCGTTCGGCCACCACCATGGCCGCGTTCACCATGTGCCCGGCCTGCCAGCACGAGTACGACGATCCCGCCGACCGTCGCTTCCATGCTCAGCCCAACGCCTGCCCGGCCTGCGGACCTCACCTCGTGCTGCGCGGACCCGGCGGAGACCCGTGGCCCGGCTGGGCCAAGATCACCAGTGCTGCCGCCGTGGGCGACAACCCGCTGGCCGAGGTGGCCGCCGCCCTCTGCTCCGGCGCCATCCTGGCCATCAAGGGCATCGGTGGCTATCACCTGGCCGTGGACGCCACGTCACCCCGGGCCGTCGCCGAGCTTCGGCGACGCAAGTCCCGCGACGACAAGCCCTTTGCCGTGATGGTTCCCGACCCCGACAGTGCTCGGCGGCTCGTCGAGCTGACCGATGTCGGTATGGCGCTGCTCACCTCCCCCCGCCGTCCCATCGTGCTGGCACCGAGGAGGGCATCGGGTGCCGTGGCCACCGATGTGGCACCGGGGCTGGCCGACCTGGGGGTGATGCTGCCCTACTCGCCGCTCCATCACGTGGTGCTGACCGCAGTGGGCCGTCCCGTGGTCATGACCAGTGGGAACCTGTCCGACGAGCCGATTGCCTACACCGACGACGACGCCGTCGACCGACTGGGCCCGATGGTGGATGGCATCGTGACCCATGATCGGCCCATCCACATCCGCTGCGACGACTCGGTCGTCCGGGCTCGCGGCGATGTGACCCAGGTGCTCCGCCGATCCCGGGGCTATGCCCCCGAGCCCTTCTACCTTTCCACCCCCGCGTCTCGTCCCGTACTGGCCCTGGGCGCCGAGCTGAAGTGCACGGTGGCGGTGGTCAAGGGGGCCACCGTGGTAGCCAGCCATCACCTGGGCGATCTGGAGCACCTGGCCACCTACCGCTCATTCCTCCAGGCCATCGACCACGTCTGCCACCTCAGCGGGGTGACACCCGAGGTGGTGGCCCACGATCTCCACCCCGAGTACCTCTCGACCAAGCTCGCCGCCGAGCTCGACCTCCCCGCCGTTCCCGTACAGCACCACCACGCCCACGTCGCCTCGTGCCTGGTCGACCACGGCCGCAGCGGACCGGTGCTGGGCATCGCCTTCGACGGGCTGGGCTACGGGACGGACGGCACGTTGTGGGGAGGCGAGTTCCTCGTCGCCGACCTGATCGGATGTGAGCGGGTAGGCCACCTTGCCCCCACGGTGTTGCCCGGCGGTGCGGCCGCCATCCGTCAGCCGTGGCGCATGTCCGTGGCCTGGCTGCTCGACAGTTGCGGGCCCGCGGTCGCCGCCGACCTGGGCGGTCTCTTGGATGGGCGCGCCGACACCCTGGTCGCCCTGCTGAGTGGTTCGAGGGAGTCGATGCCGGTGACCACCAGCGTGGGCCGACTGTTCGACGCCGTGGGCGCCATCGTGTGCGGACGGCGCTCGGTGAGCTACGAGGGACAGGTGGCCATCGAGCTCGAGGCCCTGGCCGGCCAGGTGCCGCCCGGGGGCGTGGCCCCCTATCCCATGGACCTCTCATCCCCGAGCGGCGAGATGGTGATGGCACCCGCAGCGATGGTGGTGGCCGCCGTGGCCGATCTGGCCGAGGGGCGGCCGCGCCCGGAGATCGCCGCCGCCTTCCACGAGGGCATCGCCGCCGCCACCGTCGACGCCGCCGCCGACCTGACCGCGACGAGGAGCCTGTCCACCGTCGTCCTCACCGGGGGCGTGTTCCAGAACGCCAGACTCTCAGGACTGGTCGAGGCCGGACTGAGGGGCCACGGGCTCGAGGTGCTGGTGCACCGCACCGTCCCCCCCAACGACGGTGGCATCAGCATCGGCCAGGCGGCCATCGCCGCCGCCCGCTCCGCCGGTTAGCGCTGCACCGGCAACGGTGGGAAACCCACCCATTGGGAAATGCACTCATTGCCGCCCCTGCCCATGAGGCGCAAGCTCCAAGGGCAGGTGCGTGCCCATCGGTGAGCATGGGGGAACAGCGTGACAACAGCGATAGACGAGACACTGATCCATGTGCTGTGGATCAACGCAGGGCTGAGCTGTGACGGCGATTCGGTCGCCCTCACCGCGGCAACCCAGCCGACCGTGGAGGAGATCGCACTGGGGGCTCTGCCCGGCCTCCCCAAGATCGCCGTTCACTGGCCGCTGATCGACTTCGAGAACGGGCCGGTGGGCGGGGCCGACGACTTCATCGAGTGGTTCTTCAAGGCCGATCGGGGTGAGC
>DASXMT010000079.1:0-4185 GCA_036495505.1 Acidimicrobiales bacterium
CTCGGCCCGACCGCTGGCCTCGAAGGAATCGATGAGGGCGTGGACGGTCTGCTCTATCCAGTTCTCGATCCACCACCGGACCCGGGCGGGCCCGAAGGACGACTGCACCAGCGCCCGGTACTGGCGGTGTTGTGTTCCCCCCATGGAGAGCATGCTGTTGGTCGGGCCGACCTCGCCGCCTTCCAGGTCTACCGCCTCGGCTGAGGAGGCAAAGACCTCGTCATTGCGGTAGGCAGCGTCACAGGCCGCCCAGCTGAAGGCGGAGAAGTGGGGCCGGTCCGGATAGGGAAGGCCGTGGAAAAAGAGGTCATCAGTGACGCCCATGAGCTCGTGAACCACGCCGGGCTGTACCGCCGCCTGGTCGCGCAATGCGTGCCAGCTGGGGTACGGATCGTCCCTGTAGCCACCACCCGAGAAGGTCATGAAGCTCCCGGACAGGTCAAAGAGCTCCCGGACCCGGTTTAGATCCAAGATGGGTCTGGTTTCGGTCATTGGGCTACGTACCCTCCGTCCAAGGGGAGCAGAACGCCGGTGACGTTGATGGCGCGGTCGGATGCCAGGTACACGGCGGCCTCGGCGCAATCCTCAGCCGTGATGGCTCGGCCCAGCGGGTGCATGGCGCCCGACTGCTTGCCCAGCTGGTCCATGTCGACGTTGGAGTTGTCCAAGCCGCCGGCGGCCATGAAGTTGGTGAAGGGCATGGCCGCCGGGCATATGGCATTGGCCCGGATCCCGAACGGCGCCCCTTCGATGGCCACGGCCCGGGTCAGCTGGTGTATCGCCCCCTTGGTGGCGCCGTACACGGAGCCGCCCCAGCCGACCAGACCGGCCACCGAACCCGTGTTCAGGATCACGCCGGGACTGGCCTGGCGCTTGAACTGGATCACGGCGTGCTTGGACCCGAGGAACACGCCGCCGAAGTTGATGCCCACCAGGCGCTCGAAGTCCTCGACCGTGTGATCCTCGAGCTTGGCCCCGAGGCGTGGCGTGGGCACGCCCACGTTGTTGAACATGATGTCCAGTTGGCCGAACCGCTCCACGGTGGTGGCGATGGCGGAGACGACGTCATCCTCGACTGACACATCACAGCGTTCGGCCACCGCCACGCCTCCGGACTTCTCGACCAGGGCCACCGTTTCTGTGGCCCGGTCCAGGTCGATGTCCACGCAGACCACGCCGGCACCCTCCTCGGCGAAGCGCAGGCACGAGGCACGTCCGACCCCCGAGCCACCCCCGGTAACAACGGCGGCCTTTCCCTCGAGCTCTCTCGGCAAACTCACGCTCCCTTGTCGTTGTGGGCGAGGCTCAGGGCACCGGTGGGGCAGGCCTCAACGGCGATTCGGACTTGCTCAGCCGTGTCGCCCGTTGGATCGGTCACCACTGCCTTGGTTTGGTCGTCCTGGTCGAAGGTGCCCGGTGCGTACATGACGCACATGCCGCTACCCATGCAGAGGTCCCGGTCAACGTGGACGGTCAGGTGCTCACCCTGGTCAGGCACGAACCAGAACGGGGGGCTCGGCGGGAGTGAACTGGTAGAGCTTCTCGGCGTTGCCCCGCAGGAGCTTGTACTGGACCTCGGGCGACAGACCGGCAATCACCTTCTTGGCCACGGTGATGCAGTTGGGCCAGGTGGAGTCGGAGTGGGGGTAGTCCGTCTCGCACATGATGTTGTCCTCGCCGATCTCGTCGATGCTGGCGATCCCGTGGTAGTCCTCGATGAAACAACCGAACACGTGGTCGCGGAACAACTCGCGGATGTCGATGGTGTTGAGGTCCACATCCGTCCCGGCGTGCTCCATGAACGTCACGCCCCGCTGCACCCAGAACCGTTGCTTGTCCAACACCTGCTCGGCTCGTTCCAGGAAATACGGCATCCAGCCGATCTCGCCTTCCGACAGGGCGATCTTCAGTCCGGGGAACCGGGTGAACATCCCGCTGAACAACCAGGCCAGCATGGCCCCCGAGGTGCGGTTCGCTCCCCAGGCCAAGTTGGCCATAAATGGAGCGTCCGGCGCGATCTGGGGCACCTGGGATGAGGATCCGACGTGCATGCTGCACACCATCCCCAGTTCGGAGGCGGTGGACATCACCGGGTCCCAGTAGCGGTCCCGGTCATGAATGGTGGGGAGGCCGAGGGGGGCCGGGTTCTCCGAGAAGGCAAAGGCCGTGGCACCCTTCTCCGCACAGCGCTCCATCTCCTTGGCCGCCAACGGCGGGTCCCACATCGGGATCAGGATCAGGGGGATGTACCGGCCGGGCGCAGCCCCGCACCACTCCTCGATCATCCAGTCGTTGTAGGCCTGCAGGCACACGAAGCCAAATTCACGGTCGCTGGTCTCCATGAACAACTGGCCGCAGAACCGGGGCAGCGTTGGGAAGCACAAGGAGGCCAGGACGCCGGCCCGGTCCATGTCCTCGATCCGGGCCTTGGCGTCATAACAGCCGGGCCGCATCTCGGCGTAGGTCACCGGTTCGGGGCTGAACTCCTCTTTCGACTTGCCGGCCACGGCGCTGAGGCCGGAACTGGGATAGCGCTTGCCGTCGTAGACCCAGAACTCCATGTCGCCCTCGGCGACCTGGTGTGGCGCCCGGTCGCGGTCTTTGGCCGCGACCCGGTCGATCCACAGGTGCGATGGCTCCAACACGTGGTCGTCCACCGAAATGAGCCAATCCAAATTCAGATCTGTTGCCATGTTCCCTCCCTTTTCCGAGCTCACGTGGGGAGCTCGCCAATGGACATGTGCTTCACTTCCTGAAAGGCGCGGATGCCGTCGATGCCGCGTTCGCGACCGAGACCGCTCTGCTTGTAGCCGCCGCTCGGGGCGTAAGCGCTGAACATGGCGGTGTTGACGTTGACCGCCCCCGTGCGGAGCCGCCGGGCCACTGCGGTGGCGGCCGCGGCATCGGCCCCGTAGACCTGTCCGGACAGGCCGTAGATCGACTCGTTGGCCATGTGCACGGCGTCGTCGATATCCCGGTAGCCGATGACCCCAATCACCGGGCCGAAGATCTCTTCTGTGGCCGCCGGATTCGAATTATCGGGCAAGTCGAGGACCGTCGGTTCGAAGTAGTAGCCCCGTTCAAGGCCGGCGGGCCGGCCCCCGCCCTGGACGACCTTTCCCCCGTGCTCCTCGGCGAGGGCCACGAAGCGTTCGCACCGCTCCCGCTGGGCCGCCGTGATCACCGGGCCCATGAGGGCGGTCGAATCGCTGGGCGGGCCCACCGATATCCCGGCGTAGGTCGTGGCCACAGCCTCCAGAACCTCGTCCTTCTGATCCTGGGGAACGAACATCCTGGTGGCGGCGACACAGGCCTGACCGGCGGTCATGGCTACAACTGCGGTGGCACCGGCCCCAGCCCGACCGACGGCGTCGGCCAGGTAGATCTGGGCCGACTTTCCACCCAGCTCCAGCGCCACCCGCTTCACCGTGGGTGCCGCCTGGGCCAGGATTTGGCGGCCGACCACCGTGGAGCCGGTGAACGACACCATGTCCACGGCCGGGTCGGAGGTAAGGATCTCAGCACCCGAAGACCCCGACTCCACCACGACGCTGAGGACCCCGGCAGGCAGGCCGGCGGCTTCGGCCGCGGCACCGAAGGCGAGCGACGAGACCGGCGTCAGCGGGCTCGGCCGGAGGACCACCGAGTTCCCGGCCATGAGAGCGGGGATCAGTTTTTGGAAAGCCATGATCACGGCCCCGTTATAGGGAGTGATGGCGCTCACCACCCCGACGGGTTCGAAGCGCCGGATGCTGATGGCCACCCGGCCTCGCACCAGCTCGTCGACGGGAACGGGGTTGGCCTCTTCCTCCGGGAGTGACTGGAACAGCTCGATCGTGTTGCGGGCCAAGGTGATCCCCGCCGAGAACTGGGCCATCTCGGCGAACATCCGGGGTTGGCCCGCCTCAGCCACCATGGTGGCGATGAAGGCTTCCCGCACCGACTCGAGGTAGTCGACAAAGACATGGAGGACCTGCGCCCGTTCTTTGGCGGAGAGGTTGGCCCACCGGCCTTCATCGAAGCTCCGACGAGCCTCTGTCACTGCCTGCCGGATCTCCTCCAGCGGCGCGGTGGGGAGTTCGCAGACCAGGGTCTCGTCGGCTGGATTCTCCACGGCCAACGCCTCGTCGCCGTCAATCCACCGGCCGGCCACGTAGGAGGCTCGATTGGCCAGGATGCCAGGAG
>DASXMT010000080.1:0-3242 GCA_036495505.1 Acidimicrobiales bacterium
GGACCCCGGCCACCACCGAGGCCCCGGCCCGGACCCCGGTGGTCATGGCAGTCGATCCCGAATGCGACAGTCACCTTCGCCAAGCAGTGGGGCATGAACGTCGCCGTCCAGGATCTGCACACGGTGATCAGCAAGGCCACCAAGCTCGGCGGGAAGGTCGTACTCGGCGGTCACTTGCTGGGCGGCTCGGTGATCACTGCGTATGCCACCTGGGACTTCAACGGAAGAGCCGGCGCTGATGATCTGGCCGGCCTGGTCTACATCGACGGTGGCAGCAGCCCGGCGTCGGAGAGCGCGGCCCAGGCGACGCAGCCGTTCCTGAAAAGGGTCACCGCTCACTGACAGCCGGCCGAGCGATCCCTCGTCGGGCTGCCCACGGGGGCGCTGAACCGGTGTCGGTCCCGCCGCTCGGCGGAGCTACGAGGAGGGCTCTCGTCCCATGAAGGCGATGAACCGGTCGAGTGGTGGTGCCTCCGAGCCGATAGGGATGGGCGGCCCAAAGGGCATGTCATCGCCCCGGTACTCGGCGGGCAGCGTTCCTTCGGCTCTGTCCAACGCGTCGGTCGCCTCGTCCTCGGTATACGGGGGTAGTTGTGCCGTGGCCACGGCCAGATCCCATCCATGGGTGAGGTACTCCATGACCGTCATGTTGAAGACCATCTCGCCTGGCATAGCGCCGCTGATAATCCGAACCTGACGGTCAAGCCCGTGTTCCTGCCAACCGGCGACGACCCCGGCGGCAGCGGCGCGGAACTCAGCTTCGGGGTCGGCACCGCAGCGGTACGCGGTGGCATCCCCCTCGAAGGCACGCTCGTTGCTCCCTGCGTCGAACACCTGGATCCATCCGACGATGTGATTCACCAGCGCCGTGACGTCGTAGTCCTCGCAGGGCGTAGGAAGATGGCCTTGATCCGCGCCGACGCCGGCGATCACGTCAGCGGTCTTGTCCAGGATCCCTGTCAGCAACTCGATTTCAACCATGGAGTGACCGTACTCGTCAGGGCCTCGATGCGCCGTGAATACGTGCGAACCCGTCGCAGTCCCTCTGCAGCCACGCCGCTCAGGAATCCCGACGACGCCTAACATGGCCAAGCAGGCACCGCGCGCACCCCGCGTTCGGAACGCAGCAACGCGTCGGGAACGAGGAGAGGGATGCCATGAAGGCAGCTGTGTACTACGAAACCGGCGGTCCAGAGGTCTTCCGGTTCGAGGACGTGCCCGATCCGGATGTCGGTCCTGATGACGTCCTGATCGCCGTTGAAGCAATCAGCATCGAGGGCGGTGACACCCTCAACCGACTGGGGGGAGAACTGGCCCGAGTTCCCCACATTGTCGGCTACCAGGCTGCAGGCCCGGTGATCGCCGTGGGCGACGACGTCACCGGCATCGCTGTCGGCGACCGGGTGGTCACCGTCGGCCTGGACGGGTCACACGCCCAGCTTCGGGCGGTGGGCCAGTCGTTCTCTTGGGTCATCCCCGAGGGATTGTCGACCGAGGAAGCGGCCTGCGTGCCGGTGCCCTTCGGCACGGCCAGTGACTGCCTCTTCGAGTTCGGTCGCCTCCAAGCGGGCGAGAACGTGCTCATCCATGCCGGGGCCAGCGGCGTGGGAATCGCGGCCATCCAGATGGCCAAACGGGCCGGAGCCCGGGTCATGGCCACCGCCTCGAGCGATGAGCGCCTGGCCCGACTGGGTGCATACGGAATGGATCACGGCATCAACTACGCGTCGGGCGACTTCGTCGATTCCGTCCGTCGACTGACCGACGGGGTCGGCGCCGACGTGATCGTCGACGGCGTCGGTGGACCCACCCTCCAAAAGAGCCTGCACTGTCTGGCTTACCGGGGCCGGTGCATAACCTTCGGCGATGCCGGCAGGGCGATCCCGTCCCCATTGGATATCTCGTCCATGCGGGCCAACAACCAATCCCTGGTGGGCTACTTCCTCGGGGCAGAACTGTTCCTCAGCCCACGACCCCACGCTGTCATTGCCGGGATCCTGGACGACGTGGCCTCGGGTGACCTGCGGGTCGTCATCGACCGAAGGTTCCCACTGGCCGAGGCGGGCGAAGCTCACGCCTACATCGAGAGCCGACAGGCGTTCGGTCGGGTGCTCCTCATCCCCTGACCACGAGGTAGTGCCGTGTCAGGCAACGTTATAGCCGCGCACTGGCGGGAGGTCGAGTCCGTACGACGCGCGCCGCGGGCTCGCCGACCACCTCGTCAACCGACTGAGTGGAAAGGGGTCCGTCATGTACGAAGTCGCCACACCAGAGATACCCGAGCGGAGCTTGCTCTGCCTGAAGCGCACTGCGAATTACCTACCTCGCGAGCGAGCCGGTCACTTGAGAGGAGCGCACCCTAACTGCGACTTCGCCGTTCCGTTCGCCTGATTGCGGAGGTCACAACGGAGTGCGCTGTTCACAATGCGCCCTTGGAGGACAGGGCAAACGCGCCGGACGCGGCACTAGGTCTTGTCCGCCCGGGGGTTTTCGAGCACGAGGGCGACCCCCTGGCACGAACCGACGCACACCCCGAGGACCCGGTATCGGACCTCGCGCAACCGGAGCTCGGTAGACAGCGTAAGCACATAACGGGTACCCGACGACCCGAAGGGGTGGCCGATGGCAACCGCCCCGCCGTTGGGATTCAGACGTTCGTCGGGCACTTCGAAGCCGTCCAGTTGCCGAGGAAGCTCACGCAAGACGCCGAGCGCTTGGGCGGCGAAGGCTTCGTGGACCTCCCAGACGTCGATGTCGGAAGGAGCCAACCCGGCCCGCTTCAGCGCAAGGGCGATGGCAAAGGCCGGAGCGATGCCCATCAACTGCGGATCGAGGGCGTGCGTAGCCGAGGCAACCACTCGGGCCAGGGGCTCGATGCCCAGCACCTCGGCCGAAGCGTTGCTGGCCAGCACGACGGCGCTGGCTCCGTCACTCAGGGGCGACGAGTTTCCCGCCGTCATCTGGGTGGTGTTCGGCTGCGGGGGCAGGGCGGCCAGCTGCTCGGCGGTCGTGTCTCCCCTGATGATCTCGTCATGCTCGAACGTACGCGCTGGCCGCTTGCGAGAGCCCGGAATGTCGACGGGCTGGATCTCCAGAGCCAGCCGGCCCGAGTCCCGGGCCGCCGCCGCATGGAGATGGGAACGGAGGGCGAAAGCGTCGATCTCCTCTCGCGTCAATTCGTAGAGATCGGCCACGTTCTGGGCCGTCTTGATCATCTCGACGTAGGCGTTGCGAGCGAGGAG
>DASXMT010000081.1:0-41230 GCA_036495505.1 Acidimicrobiales bacterium
TCGAGGTGCCGCCGTCTTCGATCATCGGCCTGGTGGGCCCGAACGGTGCCGGCAAGTCCACCCTGTTCGCCGTGCTCTCGGGCCTCTTGTCCCCCGCCTCGGGCCGGGTCACCCTGGGCGGGTCAGACGTCACCCGGTCGAGCCCCCAGGCCAGAGCGAGAAAGGGCATGGCCCGGACCTTCCAGCAGCCCGAGCTGTTCTTGGGCCTGACCGTCCGTGAGCACCTGGTCCTCGCCCACAGGGTGCGCTTTGCCCGCAGGCGCCTGTGGCAGGACATGGCCAACCCGCTCGCCTTGTTACCCGCCCCGGCCACCGAGAACGACCGGGTCGATGCCCTCTTGGAGTTGTTGGACCTGACCAGGGTGGCGAAGGCCCCCGTGGCCGCTCTGCCCCTCGGCACCTCCCGGCTGGTCGAGGTGGGCAGGGCCCTCGCCACCCAGCCCGACGTGGTCCTGCTCGATGAGCCCCTCTCGGGCCTCGACATGCACGAGTCGGAGAACCTGGCCTCGGCCTTCCGCCGGGTGGTGGACGAGGGCGAGCGCCAGGTGTCGCTCCTCATGGTCGAACACGACGTGGCCACCGTGCTCGCTCTGTCCAGCCACATCTACGTGCTCGACTTCGGCGAGCTCATCGCCGAGGGCAGCCCCGAAGAGGTGCGCAACGACCCGGCGGTGCGCTCGGCCTACCTGGGCGACGAGAACGTGACCGCAGCCAGGACCGACCTGGAGCCGACCGACCCGGAGCCTCGAGCACCAGGGCCCACAGCACCAGGGCCCACAGCCCAAGACGGTCGAGCCCAAGACGGTCGAGCACAGGGATCAGACGAGCCATGACCGAGCCGCTGCTCACAGTGGAGAACCTCGACGTCCGCTACGGCACCTCCCAGGCCCTCTTCGGCGTCTCGTTGGCCGTGGCCCCCGGATCGGTGCTGGCCGTCCTCGGGGCCAACGGTGCGGGCAAGTCCACCCTGGCCCGCACCGCCTCGGGCCTCGTGCCTGCCTCCAAGGGCAGGATCACCTTCGACGGCACCGACATCACCGGGCACCAGGCCCACAAGATCAGAAAGCTCGGCCTCACCTACATCCCCGAGGGCAGGGGCATCTTCCCCGGTCTCTCGGTGGTGGACAACCTGCGCATGGCCGTGGGCCAGGAGAAGCGCAACGAACGGGCCCCGGCCATCGACGCCGCCATCGACCTCTTCCCCGTGCTCGGGGCCCGGCGCATGCAGCGGGCCGGCTCGCTGTCGGGGGGCGAGCAACAGATGCTCGCTCTCGCCCGGGCCCTGGCCGTTCCCCCCCGGCTCATCATCGCCGACGAGATGTCACTCGGGCTCGCCCCCCTGGTGGCCGAGACCGTGTTCCAGAGCCTGGACGTGGCCCGCAAGTCCGGGATCACCATCGTGCTCATCGAACAGTTCGTGCACCGGGCCCTCCAACTCGCCGACCACTGCATCATCCTCACCCGGGGCCAGGTGGGTTGGTCGGGAGCAGCCAGTGAGGCCCAACAAGAGGTCCTCGACCGCTACCTGGGCGAAGCCGATCAGGGGGCTATCGCCTCCGTCTAGCCGTCAAGCCGCCGCTCCGGGTGGTCGTAGAGACCTCGACCCGAGTTGGGGCGTCCAGGGCTTACCGCGGGCTAATCGCCCTCGGCGATCCCAAGGATGGCCATGGCCCGGGCGGCGACGACCTCGTCGACCATCATGCCTTCGAAGGCGATGGTCATGCCGCCGGCCTGCTCGAAGGCTTCGAGGAGGCGGCTCGCCCAGTCGATCTCCTCGGCCGAGGGGCGGAACGCCTCGTTGGCCAATTTCACCTGTGCCGGATGGATGCACAGCTTGCCGGCGTAGCCGAGTGCCCGCGCCTGGAGTGACTCGCCAACGAAGCGGTCGTCGTGGCCGAAGTCGAGGGTGACCATGTCCAAAGCCGGTACACCGGCCATGCGGGCCGCCATGGCCACGTACGACCGTGGGTACACCACCTCGTCGTTGCCGTTGGTTCGGATACCGCCGAGGTCGGCAACGTAGTCCTCGGCTCCGAAGTAGCACGCGATAACGGGTGCGTGGAGCACATCCCGGGCATCCGCTACGCCCCGCACCGTCTCCAGCCCGGCCACGATGGAACGCCCGCGCAGCGCCTCAGCCACCTCGGCGAGCTGAGCGGCGGACTCGAGCTTTGGCACCACCACGGCCAGCAGCCCTTCGGGCAGCGCGGCGATGTCGTCCGCGAACCAGGACGTTGTTGGGGGGTTGACCCGGACGCATAGGGGAACCTCGGTTCCCAGATCTGTCGCCGCTTGCTGAACTGTGGCCCGCGCCTGGGGCTTGGCCGCTGGCGGAACCGCATCCTCGAGGTCGAGCACGATGACATCCGGTGCCGGCCGTGTCGCCTTGGCGGCCAGGTCAGCTCTGTTGCCGGGGACGAAGAGCATGCTCCGCCAGCGGATGCTCATGATGGACGACAGCGCATGAGCGCCGACCGACGGCAGCGGGTCACCAGCACATCGTGCTGATTGAACGCTCGGTGCTCAAAGACCACGATGCCCTGTGATGGCCTCGAGGCCGACAGGCGACTTGAGATCACTTCGGTCTGGGCTCGGATCGAGTCACCGTGGAACGCGGGTGCGGGAAAGGCGACGTCCTCGAAGCCGAGGTTGGCGATCGTCGTGCCGTGGGTGGTCTCGAAGACCGAGAGGCCGATCAGCAGCGAGAGAGTGAAGAGGCTGTTCACCAGGCGCGTGCCGTACTCTGTTTCTTCGGCGAACGATTCATCGAGGTGTAGCGGCTGAGGGTTCATGGTCATGACCGAGAACAAGGTGTTGTCCGACTCGGTGATCGTCCTTGTGACGGCGTGGTCGAGGACCAAGCCCGGCGTCAGGTCCTCGAACCATCGGCCCATCACCGGTCGATCTCGTGCCATCAATGACTCCAAACTGCGCCGATGAGCAAGACTAGACACGACGTCCGTGGGCCGTCATCCCGTGCGCTGGGGGATCACCTCCACGGTAGGAATACAAGCGCTGGGGCCGCAGCGAAGGACTCCATCGAGGACCCGGACCAGCTCGTCGACGTCGAGCAACGATCCATCCATGTACTGGCGCGCCATCCAGATGGGGCCCACCTCCAAGGCAAGGTCGCCGTCCCAGCCGTTGGCGAACTCCGTCATCGAGTCGCCTTCGCCGCCCCCGCACTCGCCCACGGTGACCCGGGTGAACCCGACATGAGGATGCTCGGACCGCCATGCCTCCACCAACTTGTTGAGGGCCGCCTTGCTCACCGCGTAGGCCCCCAAGCCAGGCCAGGGCGGCGTCAGCGATGCGCTCACCGATGTCAGGTAGGCGGCCGTGCCGCGTGACTCGACGAGGTAAGGAAGGGCGGCGGCGGTGATGATGGCCGCTCCGGTGACGTTGGTGTCGAATAGCTTTCGCCATGTATCAGCGTTGACGTCCGCCAGCCGGGCCAGTGGCCCGATGCCGGTGGCATAGACCAGGGCGTCGATGCCGCCAAGCTCGCGGGCGGCCTGCTCGATTGCCGTCCGGCACGAAGGTTCGTCGGTGACGTCACAGGCGATGGCCAACGCGTCGGGACCGGCTTGCTTGGCCGCCTCCACCAGGCGGTCGTGTCGTCGCGCCAGCAATGCCACTGTGGCGCCTCGATTCCCCAGGCCCACTGCGATACAGCGGCCGAGGCCGCTCGATGCTCCGACCACGACTGTCCTCATGCGTGCTGCCTTTCATCCGATCTGCGCTGCAAGACCTCGTCGAGCGCCACCCTTCCCTCCAACCGGGCGAGAGCCGCACCCAGACAGAAATGCAGGCCATAACCGAAGGCCATGTGGTTGTCTATCGTGCGCGTGATGTCGAACCGGTCACCATCGGGAGATTACCCATCGTCGCGGCTCCCGGAACCGTTCAACAACAAGATGGCGCTTCCTGCACGGACGACCCGACCATCGCGGCCGATGTCCTGAGTGAGTACCGGGCCGCTGCTGGCCGAATTCGAGGACGGGACAAAGAACAACATTCTCACACCATCGCATCGTGCCGCCAGTGTCCGGCTGCTGACATTGGCCATGGGTGGCGAGGGCCGTGAAGCAACGGTACTCTCTTGAAGAGACAAGATCATTCTCGTAGGCGAACGAGGGGGTTCGGTGGAACGGGTGGCCAAGATCATGGGCGGTGACCTGGCCCGGTTCATGACCGTCGACCACGTCATCTTGCGGTAATGAGTCCCGCCCGTGGCAGTGGGGTGGACAGCCTCTCGTCGATGATTGCCGCCGCAGCCGATCGGTTCGGAGAGTGTCCGGCAATCATCGACGGTGAGACCCGGCTCTCGTATGGCGAGGTGCTGGAGGAGTCCCGCCGATTCGGTGCCGCCCTCGTTGCGTCCGGCATCGAGCGGCATGATCGTGTGGCCATCTGGGCCTACAACAGCGCCGAGTGGGTGGTGGCCGTGCTCGGCATCTTCCAGGCCGGTGCCGTGCTCGTTCCCATCAATACGCGCTACAAGGGCGCCGAGGCCGCCGATATCCTGCTGCGGGGCCGGGCCAAGGCCCTGGTCACGGTCACCGACTTCCTCGGAACCGACTACGTCTCGATGCTGAAGGACACTGGCGTCGAGCTCCCCGACCTCTCCACCATCGTGGTCGCTGGCGCGAAGCCATCGGTGGGAGCCGAGTCGTGGGACGGCTTCTTCGCCCGCGCCACCGATGACGCCCGTGTGGAGGTCGACCTGCGCAGTGTGGCCGTTGGTGCCGACGACCCCTCCGACATCCTCTTCACCTCGGGGACCACCGGGGCCCCCAAGGGTGTGGTCCAGACCCACGGGCGCACCCTGCACGTGGCCACCGACTGGGTGGCCATGACCGGACTGGCCGCCGGGGACCGGTATCTCATGGTGAACCCGTACTTCCATATGTTCGGATTGAAGGCGGGAATCCTGGCTGCGGTGTCCGCCGGTGCCACCATGCTTCCCCAACCGGTGTTCGACGTCGACCGCGTGCTCGCCATGGTGTAGCAGGAGGGAGTGACCGTGCTGCCCGGCCCACCCACCTTGTACCAGAGCATCCTCGACCATCCCGATCGGGACCGCTACGACCTGTCGACGCTGCGGGTGGCCGTCACCGGCGCTGCCGACATTCCCGTCGAGCTCATCCGCCGGCTCCACGATGAGCTCCCGTTCTCCACCATCATCACCGGCTACGGGCTCACCGAAGGGGGCACTGCGGTGGCCACTTCGCCCGGTGACGACGTCGAGATCATCGCCACCACGGTGGGACGCCCGCGACCCGGGTTCGAATTGCGGATCGTCGATGACAGGGGCCACGACGTGCCCTCCGGGGGGTCGGGGGAGATCCTCCTCCGGGGCCGGAGCATCATGTCCGGGTATCTCGATGACCCAGAGGCCACCGCCGAGGCGTTCGCCCCCGATGGGTGGCTGCGCACGGGCGATCTCGGCACTGTTGACCCCTCTGGCTGCCTGCGCATCGTCGGTCGTTCGAAGGACATGTTCATCGTCGGCGGTTTCAACGCCTATCCGGCCGAGATCGAGAACAGCATCCTGCGCCATCCCGGTGTCCACCAGGTTGCGGTCGTCGGTGTTCCCGACGAGCGCCTCGGTGAGGTGGGGATGGCCTTCGTGGTCATCAGCCCCGACAGTGCCGTGACCGGACCGGACATCATCGACTGGTGTCGCGGGCAGATGGCCAACTTCAAGGTGCCCAGGGTGGTGGAAATCATCGACGAGCTCCCGCACAACGCCACCGGCAAGGTCCTCAAGGATGTCCTGCGCGACCGGTCGCCCCGAGAACGCACCGGGAGGCCGACGTGAGCGCGGGCACGCCCTTCGGTCTCTCGTCGCTTTCCGACTTGCGGGTCGTCGAGCTCGGGGTATGGGTGGCCGCCCCGTCGTCCGCCGCGCTGCTCGCCGACTGGGGGGCCGAGGTCATCAAGGTCGAGCCGCCCACGGGGGACCCCATGCGCAACGTGTTCGGGTCCATCTGGATCGACGGCGACCGCCCCAACCCGGCGTTCGCCCTTGACAACCGGGGCAAGCGCAGCGTCGTCCTCGACCTCCGCCAGGCGGACGACCGCCGCCACTTGGAGGACCTCCTGGACAGCGCCGACGTGTTCGTCACCAACCTCCGGCCCGACGCGCTGGACAAGCTCGACCTCGAGCCCGATGCGACGGTGGGCCGCCATCCCCGTCTCGTGTACTGCAGCGTCAGCGGCTATGGCCTCACCGGCGAGGACCGGAATCGTCCCGCCTACGACATCGGCGCCTTCTGGGCCCGCTCGGGGCTCTCCAGGCAGTTGGCTGACGGGGACGGGGTCCCGCTCAACGCCCGAGGTGGCATCGGCGATCACATCACCGGCCTGGCCGCCCTTTCGGGGATCCTGGCCGCGGTTCTCGAGCAACGCCAGACCGGGGTCGGGAGGGTGGTCGAGGTGTCCTTGCTCCGCACTGGCGCGTACGTCCTGGGTTGGGATCTCGGACTCCAGATGGAGTTGGGCAAGGTGGCAGGCCCCGAGTCCCGTCAGCACAATCAGGCGCCGCTGATGAACCCTTACCGCGCCGCCGATGGACGTTGGTTCTTCTTCACCGGGCTCGAGGCCGGCCGCCACATCGGAGGGGTGTGCCGAGCGCTCGGTCGCCCCGACCTGCTGGAGGACGATCGCTTCGCCAGCGCATCCGCCCTCCGCAGGCATCGGAGCGAGGTCATCGCCATCCTCGACGAGATCGTCGCCCAGCGGCCCCTGGCCGAGTGGTCCGAGCGATTCGATCGCGAGGGAGTGTGGTGGGCGGTGGCCCAGTCGCCGGCCGAGGTGGTGGAAGATCCGCAGCTGCTAGCCAACGACGGCATCGTGGAAGTGGAAGGTGGCGCCGTGCGATCGGTCAACGGCCCGATCAGTTTCTCCGGCGTGGACCGCAACCGGGACGCCACGGTACCCCCGCTGGGGGAGCACACCGACGAGGTGCTCGGAGAGCTGGCCGAGCGCAACGCCGACCGCCCACGGTGATGGTCTCCGACGCTGCCGTCGGGAGCCGACCTCGCTCGGCCCGGCCGCGGATCGCTGGTTACCCCTGCCGTCGGGCCAGCAGTCCTCGGGCTATCACCAGACGTTGGATCTCGTTGGTGCCCTCGCCGATGACCATGAGCGGAGCGTCACGGTAATAGCGCTCCACCGGCAACTCGGTGGTGTAGCCGATGCCCCCGTGGATGCGCATGGACTCGGTGGCGAGCTCGAGGGCGGTCTCGCTGGCAAAGAGCTTGGCCATGCCCGCCTCCACATCGCAGCGTTGGCCGGTGGACTTGAGCTCAGCGGCGTTCTTGGTGAGCAGCCGCGCCGCCTCCAGCCGGGTGGCCATATCGGCCAGCTTCAGCTGGATGGCCTGGTGCTGGGCGATGGGCTTGCCGAACGTTTGGCGATCCTGGGCGTAGCTGAGGGCGGCATCGAAGGCGGCCCGGGCCACTCCCACGGCCCGGGCGGCGATGTTGATGCGCCCAACCTCGAGCACCCCCAGGATCTGGGGAAGACCCCGACCGGCCTCGCCGATGAGGTTGGCGGAGGGGATCCGGTGGTCCGAGTACGTCATCTCGACCGTCTCGACACCCCTGTAGCCGAGCTTGCCGACGTTCTTGCTGACCGAGATGCCTTCGAAGCAGGGCCCCGGCTCCTTTTCGACGATGAAGGCGGAGATTCCCTCCTCGGTGCGGGCGGCCAGGGCCACGAGCGCGGAGCGCTCGCCGTTGGTGACCCAGGCCTTCGTGCCGTTCACGACGTATTCGTCACCATCCCGCGTGGCCCGACAGGAAATGTTCCGGGTGTCGCTCCCCGCATCGGGCTCGGAGAGCGAGAGGGCGCCCCGGCGATCACCCGAAGCCAGCGCGGGGAGCCACCGTTCCTTTTGCGTGTCGGTTCCCTGCGTCATGATCAGGATGGCCGCCATGGTGTGGGTGTTGATGACGCCGGTCAGGCTCATCCACCCGTAGGCCAGCTCCTCGATGACGCCGATGTACGTCAACAGGTCGAGGCCCAACCCGCCATAGGCCTCCGGGATGGTGACCCCGAACAACCCGAGCTCGCGCATCTGGGCGACGATCTCGGTGGGATAGCGGTCTTCATGCTCCATATCCGAGGCGACGGGGATGACCTCCTTGGCCACGAACCGCCGGACGGTCTCGATGATCTCGGCGCGCACCTCGGGGTCGGTAGGATCGGACACCGTCGGACTAGGGGTCGGCTCAGACACGGGAGAAGAGTACATCCTCCCAAAGTTGACGTCGATCTCAAGAATGAGAAGAATATTTCCAATGGCAGCGGCTCTGATGCATCACGCCCTTGAGCTGGCCGCGGCACGATACGGCGATCGCGATGCCGTGTGGGCAGGCGACCAGCGGTGGTCGTTTCGGGACCTCGACGAGCTCAGTACTGCTTTCGCGTGGCACTTGAGCGACCAGGGTATCGGCGTCGGGGACCGGGTGGCGCTGATGACCTCCAACCGCCCGGAGTTCATCGTCGTTGTCCACGCCATCAGCAGGCTGGGTGGGGCGGCCGTGCTCCTCAGCCCGGCGTGGAAGGCGAGGGAGGTCGAGCACGCCCTGGAGCTGACCGCGCCCGTCCATGCCGTAGCCGACGGGCCGGCAACGGCTCTGCTCCGTCGTTGTCTGGGCACCGACCGGATCACCGATCTCGACGGTTCGCCGGGGGTCGGCACCTCGGCGCCAACGGGCCGAGCCGGCCTGCCCGCAGCCGAGGTGCACGAGACGGACGAGGCGGTGCTGGTCTTCAGCTCGGGCACGACAGGGCTCCCCAAAGCCGTTCGGCACACCCACCGCTCGATGGGAACCGCCACCACCCACTGGCGCCAGACCCTGGGTCTGGGTCCCGACGACCGATTTCAGGTGGCGACGCCACCGTCGCACATTCTCGGCCTGCTGAACCTTCTGACCGCGGCCGAGGCTGGCGCCACCGTACGGCTGCATCGCCGTTTCGACCTCGACGAGGTGCTGCGATGCATCGAGGGCGATCGGATGACCCTCGAGATGGCGGTGGCACCGATAGCGATGGCCATGGCCAACCACCCCCACCTCGAGGACTTCGACCTGTCCTCCTTGCGCTACATCATGTGGGGAGCCACTCCTGTGAGCGAAAGCGTGGCCGCCGCCATCACCCGGCGAACCGGGGTGCGTTGGCTCCCGGCTTATGGAGCAAGCGAGCTCCCGGTCATTGCCGTCAATCCTGTCGACGATCCGAGTGCCTGGCGCCTCGATTCAGCGGGGCTTCCGCCGGACGGCGTCGAGCTGCGCGTGGCCGATCTCGACAATGGCCGGATCCTCCCGCCCGGAGAGGTCGGCGAGATCCAGGTCCTCAGCCCGTCGGTGATGATCGGCTACCTGCCCGAGGAGGCGACATCGGATGCCTTCGCCGACGGTTGGTACCGCACTGGTGACGTCGGCTGGCTCGAGCCCGAAGGGTGGGTGCACATCACCGACCGGGCCAAGGAGATGATCAAGGTCAACGGATTCCAGGTCGCTCCGGCCGAGATCGAAGGGGTACTGCACGGACATCCGGCGGTCCTCGACTGTGCGGTGTTCGGCCTGGCCGACGAGCGGGCAGGCGAAGTGCCGGTGGCCGTGGTCCAACTCGACCCCGACCGGCCTGTCGCCCCGGACGAGCTCAGACAGCTGGTGGCCGACTTGCTGGCTACCTACAAGCACCTGCATCACATTGTCGTGGTCGACGACATCGCCCGGCTTCCTTCGGGCAAGGTGCTGCGTCGGACGATCCGCGAACAGATGACGCCGTCGCTTTTGGCGGAACGGCATGACCGCTAGTTGTAGTTGACTCAAAAGAGGACCGGAACTCGTCGATGTCCATGGTCGCCCCTGGGGGGCTGGTCATCCCGCGGGCTTGGGACGCGTGGGATCGTGGGCGCGTCCGGAGTCCCGCTCACCGCTCTTGCGCAGGAAGGTCATGGCCCGGGTCTGCAGGCGCCATCCGTCGGTCGTCCGACGGTAGGTGTCGGTGTAGTACCCGATGCGCATGTCATGGTCCTTCTGGTCGACGAAGCACAGCGGCTGTTCACCCGTGCCCTTGTCTCCGTCGAGCTCGAGCACGGGCGGACCGACCAGGAACAGGCCCTTGGGCGCGGCGGCAACGAGCGCGGGGAAGTCGGCGAGCTGGTAGGTGTCGCCGAAGGCGCTGTAGTTCCCGTCGGGGGTGAACACTTCCATGACCATGTCGATGTCGTCCTTGGTCATGCCGACGGCGTACTTGGCCAGCAGCTGGCCGAGCTCGATGACGTCGGCGTCGGGCAGATCACCCATGTTGGGCCTCCTCGGGTTGGTGACGGCGCCGGGAGGCGCCCTGGCAGTCCGGTCCGGCCGGACGCACTCGGCGCCCGCTCAGCACGGCGGCTGGATGGGCAGGCTCCGCCGGCATCCCACGATAGAGGACGATAACGGTGTTCTCCTTGGCTGGCAATGTAGCTGGCGCCACCTGCGTTGACGTCCCCACCGGTGCTCGGGCGCCGTCGACCCCGCGCCCCGGTTGATGACCCTGAAGCGGTGTTCTACTATCGTGAGAACTTCGCTCTGCACGGCGAGTGACCAGATGGCGTCGCCACTCCACGGACGCGGCCCAATGAAGGGGAGTGCGATGAGGGCAGCGACAACCGAGCGGCTGGGCGACACCGTCGGCTGGCCAAGTCCACCGTCGCCGAGCGCGTGTACCGCCACCAATGGGACGTCGGCGACATGGTGATCTGGGACAACCGAGGGGTACTGCACCGGGCGTTGCCCTACGACCCCACCTCGCCTCGCGATATGCACCGGACAACGCTGGCCGGCGACGAGGTCATCCAGTGACAGCCCCGGCCGACGCACCGCGCATCCCGCCCTTGCCTCCGGGGGAGTGGCCTGAGGAGATGCGAGCGGCCCTGGCCGCGATCCGCCCCGCCCATCCCCGCCATCCCTTCCCGTCGAGGGACCCCGGTCGTCCCAAGGGCCTGAATGCGCTCGGGACGCTGGCCCAGTACCCGACCCTCACTCAGGCCTACCACACCTTCAACGGCCACGTGCTGTTCGGAACGAGCCTGTCGCCCCGCCAGCGCGAGCTGCTCGTCCTTCGGGTCGCCGCCGTGCGCCAGGCGGCCTATGAGTGGCGACAGCACGTCGTGTTGGCCGGCGATGCCGGCATCTCGCCCGAGGAGGTCGAGTGGATCGCCGAAGGGCCCACCGCACCGGAATGGTCGCCGATCGATCGGGCCATGGTCAGCGCCGTCGATGAACTGCTCGATGATGCCTTGGTGGACGACGCCACCTGGGCGGTGCTGGCCGCCGAGCTCGACGTCGAGCAGCTGATGGACCTGGTCTTCACCGTGGGAGCGTATGACCTCCTGGCCATGGCCTTTCGTTCGTTCGGGGTCCAGCTCGACGACGATCTGAAGTAAGGGATGCAACCCTTGACGACGAACAGACCCATCGATGGAAAGGCCGGTCATCCATGCGGATCGGCGTAATGGTCGGCCCGGAGCGGGGCCGCTATGGCACCAAGATCGAGCGCATGCTGGCTGATGCCCAGTGGGCAGAGCACGCCGGACTGGCGTCGGTCTGGGTGCCGCAGATCCCCGACGACTTCGATGCCTTGACCGCAGCCACGTTGATCGGCGTGCACACCACCCGGGTGGAGATCGGGACCGCGGTGGTCACGGTGCAGCCCCGGCATCCGGTTGCGCTCGCCCACCAGGTGCTGTCGACGCAAGCGGTGTGCGAGGGCCGCCTGACCTTGGGTCTGGGTGTGTCCCACCACTGGATCATCGACGAGATGTTGGGGTTGCCCTACGAGCGTCCGGCGGTCACGATGCGCTGCTATCTCGACGTGCTCGATCCGGCATTGGCCGGGCCGGGGATGGTCGACGTCGAGAACGAGCTGTTCCGGGTGCACAACCCGATGGACATCACCGACGTTGGGCCAACATCGGTGATGATCGCCGCCCTGGGTCCGATGATGCTCCGCTTGGCCGGCGAGCGCACCGATGGCACCATCCTCTGGCTGGCCGATGAGCGGGCGATCGGGTCACACGTGGCCCCCACGATCAACGGCGCCGCAGAGGCCGCCGGGCGCCGACCCCCGCGCATCGTGGCCGGGGTTCCCATCTGCCTGTGCGGCGACGATGAGATCGATGTGGCCATCGACCGGGCAAACCGGGTGCTGTCGGAGTCGGAGATCTCGCCCAACTACCAGAAGCTGCTCGACCACGGCGAGGCCCGGACCGTGGGCGACATTCTCGCCGCCGGCAGCGAGGCGTCTATCGAGAAGCGGCTGCGGTCGTTCGCCGATGCGGGCGCTACCGACGTGTCATTGCGGGTCGTGCCTATCGGCGCCACCCGGGAGGACAAGCTGGCATCGTCGCGGCGCACGCGCGACTACATCGCATCGATCGTCGATTCGATCTGAGTGCTGCTGCCCGGTCCGTCCGGCAGGACATGACCGAGAGGGAGCTGCGGACAGTCCTACGAACCGTCCTCCTCGTGGCGGTAGATCTGGCCACCCTTCATCACGAAACGGACCGACTCGGTCACGGAGATGTCGCTGAGCGGGTCGCCGGGGACGGCGATGATGTCGGCCAGAAGGCCAACTTCCAGTCGCCCCCGGTCGTCGACCTCGATCAGATCGGCAGCCACGGTGGTGGCTGCTCGGAGGGCCTGGAGCGGGGTCATGCCCCGCTCGACCAGGGCGATCAGTTCCTTGGCGTTTCGGCCGTGGGGGATGGCAGGTGCGTCGGTGCCGCAGGCGACGCGGACGCCGCGTTCGATGGCCTTGCTGATGGTCTTCCTGGCTCGGGGGAATACCTCGGCGGCCTTGGCCTGAAGCTCGGGGGCGGCGTGGGAGGTGTCCATGCCGTCGGCCAGGTACGTGGTGGCCACCAGGTACGTACCCCGCTCCACGAGCAGGTCGAGGGTCTCGTCGCTCATCAGCGAGCCGTGCTCGAGACAGTCGATGCCGCACTCGACGGCGACACGGGCCGCCTCGTCGCCGTGGCAATGGGCCGCCACCTTCAGGCCGGCGCGGTGGGCCTCGTCGACGATTGCCTCCAGTTCCTCGATCGAGTACTGCCGGGCACCGGCCGGGCCGGTATGCGACATCACCCCACCCGAGGCGACGACCTTGATCACCCGCGCGCCGTACTTGATCTGATAGCGGACAGCCTTGCGCACCTCGGCCACCCCGTTGGCGATCCCTTCCTCCACGGTGAGCGGCAGCACGTGCGGGGCCAAGGCCTGGAACATGGTGGGATCGAGGTGTCCCCCGGTGGGGCTGATGGCGTGCCCGGCAGGAACGATGCGCGGGCCGTCGACCCAGCCCATGTCGATGGCCTTCATGAGGGCGACATCGAGCAGGAGGCCACCGGTCTGCACGAACAGCCCGAGATTTCGTACCGTCGTGAAGCCGGCGCGGAGCGTTCGTTGGCCGTTGGCCACGGCGCGCAAGGTTCGAAGCGACGGATCCTCCTGGACCGGGACCAGCGGGCTGGCATGGTTGGGCCCACCCATGACCAGGTTGACTTCCATGTCCATCAACCCCGGCAACAGGGTCACGTCTCCGAGGTCGATCTCCAGCGCGTCGGCGGGAACGGTGTCAGGGGAGACGCCGACGATGCGATCGTCCTCGATGAGCAGGTCACCGGGCTGCACCAGCTGGCCGCTCTCGATGTCCAGCATCCGCGCGCTGACCAGGTGGATGGGAGGCTGCGGTGTGCGTGGTCGTGGCATGTGGACCCTTCGATACGGTAGGAGCGTTTCCCCCAGGCGCAACATCGTTTTCGACGCAGGCAAGGTGCGTTATCGTAGCAAAGCGCCGGAGGACAAGGCCGGGCTGACCTCATGAGCCAGTCGGCGAGCAACGGCGCATGAGAATGTCATTTTCATTCGCGTGCTACGCTCTCCTGGGTGAGAGCAAGGCGCGTTCTCGTGCGTGACCTGGTCGGTCCTGGTGGCTGACCGGGGTGACGTCGTGCGTCGGCACGGCTATCACACCCTCCGGGTCAAGGGCATCGTGGAGGAAACCGACGATACGCGCTCGTTCCTCCTCGATGTTCCGAGTGATCTCCAAGAAGCGTTCCGGTACCGACCCGGCCAGTTCTGCACGTTCCGGGTACACGTGGGCGGGGAGGATCACGCACGGTGCTACTCGATGTCGAGTGCGCCGGAAACGGAGGACGACCTCGTGGTCACGGTAAAGCGCGTGCCCGGCGGCCTGGTCTCCAACTGGCTCAACGACCATGTGGCCACGGGCGACGTCTTGGAGGTCACCGCCCCCATGGGCACGTTCTGCGCCGCGCCGGCCGAACAGCCGATCATCGCCTTCTGCGGGGGCAGCGGGGTGACACCCGTGCTGTCGATTGCCAAGAGCGTGCTGGCCGCGACCGGGCGGTCCGTACGCCTCCTCTACGCCAACCGGGACCCGAGCTCTGTCATGTTCGGTGAGGGATTGGACACCCTGCAGGCGAGGCACCCCAGGCGCTTCGAGCTGCTGCACCACTTCGACCTCGACGGAGGCTTCGTGGAACCTCGGGCCATCACTGCATTCGTCGATGCCCACCTCGACGCCCACTTCTACATCTGCGGCCCGGGACCGTTCATGGACCTGGTCGAGGGGACGCTCCTCGGAATCGGTGTCGATCCCGATGCCATCTTCATCGAGCACTTCGAAACGGCGGGTCAACCTGGACCGGTTGCCTTCGGCGAGTCTGACCCAGCCGATGTCGTGGATGCCGAGGTGCCGGAGGCCGGTGCACCCGAGGCCGGCCCTCCTGAGCAGGTCGTCTTGATCCTCCGGGGTAAGAAGAACGAGATCGCCTATCACGACGGTGACACGGTGCTCGAGACGGCCCGCCGGGCGAACTTGCCGGCGCCGTACTCCTGCGAAGCAGGCAGCTGTGCCACGTGCATGGCTCTGATCCGGGAAGGTACAGCGAACATGCGGGTCAACAATGCGCTGACCCCTGAGGAGTTGGAGGAAGGTTGGGTCCTGACCTGCCAGGCTCTGCCCACCAGCCCGTCGATCACCATCGAGTACGAACCGCTTTGACCCGTGCTCGGGTGAAAACAATGTTCTTTTGACGCAAGAACGTCCTCTTCGTAGGATGCACCATCCGGGGGCAGGGAGGGCACGTCATGACTCGGCGTCGGCCATCGCCCGCGCCCGATCGAACGGAGGACCGATGTCCATGACCACGACCGCTGCGGGCCCGGAGGCCACCCGATGAGCACCCCCCGAGTGGCGATCGTCACCGGTGGCGGGTCGGGAATCGGGCGAGCGATCGCCACCCGCTTGGCCGGGGAGGGCCACGCCGTCGCCGTGATGGACCTCGACCCTGAGGCCGCCGAGACGGTGGCCGGCGAGATAGCCGGTCAGGGATCAACCAGCGTGGCCTACGGCGGTGTCGACGTGTCCGATCGAGCCCAGGTCGACGCCGCGGTGCGCAGGGTCGAATCGGAGATGGGTCCGCCGCTGGTCCTCGTGAACAACGCCGGGGTCAGCGGATTCAAACAGTTCATGGACATCTCCGACGAGAAGTGGAACCGGATCATGGAGGTGAACCTCAATGGTCCCTTCTACTGCACCCAGGCGGTGGTGCCTGGCATGGTGGAGGCCGGCTGGGGACGGATCGTCAACATCTCCTCGTCGAGCGCGCAGTCCGGGCAGCCCTACATGGTCCACTACGTGACCTCCAAAGCGGGACTCATCGGCTTCACCAAGGCGCTGGCCCTCGAGCTCGGGCCCAAGGGCATCACGGTCAACACCATCCCGCCGGGCATGGTCGACACGCCGATGCTGCGCGCATCCGAGGAACGGGGCCTGCTCGGGGGAACGGTGGAGGACAGCGCCGAACGCACGCCGGTCCGGCGAGCCGGCCAGCCGGAGGACATCGCCTATGCCTGCTCGTTCCTGGTCTCCGAGGAGGCAAGCTATGTCACCGGACAGGTGATCGGGGTGAACGGGGGCCGCAACACCTGACAGCCGTGCCTGGGAAGGACCGTGACCAAACGGTACCGTGACCAAACGGTGAAGTAAGGTACATTCTACGCAAGCGATAACTTCATTCTCGGAGCCAAGACATGGTTGATACCAATGACTTCATCCTCATCAGCGTGGATGACCACATCATCGAGCCGCCCGATCTGTTCGTCCACCACCTCGAAGCCAGGTACCAGGATCGAGCGCCCAAGCTCGTCCGCAACGAGGAGGGCTCCGACGTCTGGAAGTTCGGCGACCTGGTGTTGGAGACGGCGGCACTCAACGCGGTGGCCGGCCGACCGAAGGAGGAGTACGGCCTCGAGCCCCAGAGCCTCGACGAGGTGCGCCCCGGTTGCTACGACGTCGATGAGCGGGTGAAGGACATGGACGCCGGTGGCGTCCTGGCCTCGATGAACTTCCCGTCCTTCCCGACCTTCACCGCCCGGACGTTCTACTCCGACGACGGCGACCTCTCCCTGGCCCTGGTGAGGGCCTACAACGATTGGCACATCGATGAGTGGTGCGGATCCCATCCCGGTCGTTTCATCCCCATGGCCGTTCCTGCCATCTGGAACCCCGAAGAGACAGCCGACGAAGTGCGTCGCACCGCGGCCAAGGGCTGCCACTCGCTCAGCTTTACCGAGAACCCGGCCGCTCTGGGCTACCCCAGTTTTCACGACGAGTATTGGGACCCGGTGTGGGAGGCCTGCTGTGACACGGGGACCGTGCTCTCGATCCATCTGGGCTCGTCCGGACGCCTGTCGATCCCGGCGGTCGACTCGCCCCCCGACGTGATGATCACCTTGCAGCCGATGAACATCCAGTCTGCCGCGGCCGATCTGCTGTGGTCACGGGTGCTGAAGAAGTACCCCGGCTTGCGGGTGGCACTGTCCGAAGGCGGTACCGGGTGGATCCCGTACTTTCTCGACCGTGTCGATCGCACCTATGAGATGCACCGGGCCTGGACCCTGCAGGACTTCGGGGGCCGGCTCCCCTCGGAGGTGTTCCGGGAGCACTTTCTCACCTGCTTCATCAGCGATCCGGTCGGGGTCGAGCTTCGGCACCGGATCGGCATCGACAACATGGCCTGGGAGGCTGACTACCCTCACAGCGACTCCATGTGGCCCACGGCACCCGAGGAGCTCCACGCCGTGTTCGCCGCCAATGCGGTCCCTGACGCCGAGATCGCCAAGCTGACGCACCAGAACGCCATGCGCTGGTACTCCTTCGACCCCTTCGTCCACGTGCCCAGAGAGGAGGCGACAGTGGGCGCCCTTCGTCAGCGTGACCGCGGCCACGACGTGTCGACCGTGTCCCGCAGCACGAGGATACGCACGCCGGACGAGAAGCTCGAGGGATTCCGTCGCCGGGCGCGCCGCGCCGTAGCCGCCGAAGCCTGACCGTCGGACACCCGCAACGAGAGTCATGGTGAGCCCGGTGAAACAGATGTCGTTAGTAGGGTTCATGCAGGCGGGGAATGCCACCGTCTATGCAGGGTCGTGGCGCCACCCGGCCACCGAGCACGGGTTTCTCACTGCGAGCTATTACGCCAAGCTGGGTCGTATCCTCGAAGAGGGCTGCTTCGACATGATGTTCTTCGATGACCGCCTGGCCATGCCCGGTATCTATGCCGGATCGGTGGGCGAGGCGGTTCGCCACGGTGCCCGTCCAGTCAAGCTCGACTTGAGCGTCGTGCTCGGGGTCATAGTCGGGGCAACGCAATCGATCGGCCTCGGCGCCACCTACTCGACCACGTACTACTCGCCGTTTCATGTGGCCCGAACGTTCGCGACCCTGGACCATCTCAGCGGCGGCCGGGCGGCATGGAACGTGGTGACCTCGGTGAACGACAGCGAAGCGCAGAATTTCGGCGTCGATCAGGTGCTCGGCCACGACGAACGCTATGACCGCGCAGACGAGTTCCTCGAGGCGACCACCGGGCTGTGGGACACCTGGGAAGACGACGCCCTCGTGCTCGACCGGGTCGACGGCGTGTTCGCCGATCCTGACAAAGTGCACGAGCTGAACCATGAGGGCGACTGGTTCCGGGTCCGTGGCCCCTTGACCGTCCCGCGCTCGCCGCAGGGCCGACCCGTCCTCCTCCAGGCGGGCTCGTCCGGCCGGGGCCGGGACTTTGCCGCCCGGTGGGCCGAGGTCATCTTCACCGGCGACCCCAGCATCGAAGGGGCCCGGAGCCACTACAAGGACCAAAAGGATCGCATCGGTGAGTTCGGTCGTGACCCCGATTCGGTGAAGATGCTGCCGATGGCTTACACGGTCGTAGGTGAATCAACGTCCCAGGCGGAAGAACGCGAACAGATGTTCCTCCAAGACTTCATCGACCCCATGGCTTCGGTGACCCTCCTCTCCGAGCTGATGAACTACGACTTGTCGGGTTTCGAACTGGACTCACCCATCACCGACGAGGTCATCGAGTCGGTCTCGGGTATCCGAGGGCTGGTGCAGAACCTCCGTGAGCACATCGGCGGGGACACGGTGACGCTCGCCGACCTCGCCGGCCACCGGGCCACCCTCTTGCAGGGACCGCGCTTCGTCGGCACCGGCCCCGATGTCGCCGATCAGATGCAGGAGTGGTTCAACACCGGCGCATGCGACGGGTTCGTGATTGCCGCCACCCACTCGCCCGGCGCCTACGAGGATGTGGTCCGACTCGTCGTGCCCGAGCTCCAACGGCGTGGCGTGTTCCGCGACCGCTACGCCGGCACCACGCTCCGTGACAACCTCGGTCTGGCCCGGCCCGAATGCGCCCCTCATGGCTGAGTCCGGCGGCCCCCTGCACGGGCTGCGTGTGGTCGACGCCGCAACGCTGGTCGCCGGGCCCATGGTGGCCACCGTTCTGGGCGAGTTCGGCGCCGAGGTCGTCAAGGTCGAGCAACCTGGCGTGGGCGATCCCCTGCGTACCTGGGGCCACCGCAAGGACAGCATCGGGCTGGTGTGGAAGAGCGTCAGCCGGAACAAGCGGTGCATCACCCTCGACCTGCGGCAGGTCGAGGGTCAGGAACTGTTCCATCAGCTGCTCGCCGTCAGCGATGTCCTGGTGGTTGGGAACCGGCCCAGCGCGCTGACCCGGTGGGGTCTCGATTACCGGTCGGTCCACTCCCAGCACCCCGAACTGGTGATGCTGCATATAAGCGGCTACGGACGGGGTGGTCCCCACAGCGACCGGCCGGGCTTCGGCACCCTGGCCGAGGCGACGAGCGGGTTCGCGCAGGTGACAGGGCAGCCCGACGGTCCGCCGACGCTCCCTCCCTTCATGCTGGCCGACGGCGTGGCCGCCCAGTCGGCCACGTGGGCGGTGATGATGGCCCTCTACCACCGTGACGTGCACGGGGGTGGTGGCCAGCTCGTCGACGTCAACCTGGTGGAGCCCCTGGCCCGCCTCATCGAGTCTTCGACCCTCGCCTTCGACCAGCTGGGCATCATCCCGACCCGGGAGGGGAATCACCTCCCGGCCAGCGCCCCCCGCAACGCCTATCGCACGGCCGACGACAAGTGGCTGGCCATCTCGAGCGCGTCGTCGAACATCGTCATGCGCGTCTACCGTTCCATCGGCCGCGCCGATCTGGCCGAGAACCCCGACTACGTGGACCCCGTGCGCCGTCAGGAGCGGGGGATCGAAGTGGACGAGCTCGTCGCCGATTGGGTGGCGAAGCGTTCGTTGGACGAGGCCATGAAGGTGTTCCTCGAGGCCGAGGTGGCAGCGGCGCCCATCTACGACGCCGAGCAGCTCCTGGCCGACGAACACCTGGTGGCTCGCGGTACCTTCGTCCGGGTCGACGACTCGGACCTCGGCCCCATGACCGTACAGGCCCCCGTGGCCCAGCTCTCCGAGTCCCCCGGGCGAATCGACTACCTGGGGCGCCCGCTGGGCGCGGACAACGACGCCGTGTACGGCGACCTGCTGGGCATTGATCCTGATCGAGTCGCCCGCCTCCGGGCGTCGGGCGTCATCTAACCGCACCCCACGATGGAGGCAACCGTGCACGCACCCCGAGCCCGACGATCGGAGCTGGCCACCCCGGCCAGCAGTGAACGCATGTGCGAGAAGGCGCCCGGCTCGGGCGCCGACCTGGTGTTCTTGGACCTGGAAGACGCCTGTGCACCCATCGTCAAGGAATCGGCGCGGGCCATTGCCGTCAACGCCCTCACCAACCAGGACTGGGGCCGGGTCGTGCGCGCCGTGCGGGTCAACGGCCTCGAGACGCCCTGGTGCTACGGGGACGTGGTCGAGATCGTCACGGGCGCCCGGGAGGCGCTCGATGTCATCGTCGTCCCCAAGGCCCGCTCGGCCCGAGACGTCTGGTGGTTCGACGTGTTGCTCACCCAGCTCGAGACGAAGCTCGGCCTGACCAAGCGCATCGGCCTCGAAGTTCTCATCGAGGAGGCCGAGGGCCTTACCAACGCGGCGGAGATCGCCAAAGCCAGCGATCGCCTGGAAGCGATCATCTTCGGCGCCGGCGATCTGTCGGCATCGATGCACGCCCGGGTGGACGGCAACTTCGATCCCGTAGGCGAGTACCCGGGCGACTTCTGGCACTTCGCACGGGTCCAGATCCTGGCCGCCGCTCGCGGGGCGGGCATCGACGCCATCGACGCCCCGTATCCGGCCTACACGGACCCCGACGGGTACAAGCGGGCCGCACAGCATGCCAGCCTGCTGGGCTACGACGGCAAGTGGGCCATCCACCCCGGGCAGGTCCCTCTGGCCAACGCCGTGTTCGCTCCGACCGCAGCCGAGATCGCCGATGCCGAAGAGTCGGTGGCGATCTACCGCAAGTCGGAGGAAGAGGGAGTGGGCGCTATCGGGCGCGAGGGCAAGCTCGTGGACGCTGCCCACATGCGGCTGGCAGCCAACGTCTTGCACAAGGCGGCCCTGGCCGCGTCGGAGGGCTCTGGGTCCTGATCTCAGGTCGCCGTGCCGGCGTGCTCCGTGAGATCAGCGGTTTCACATGATGAGAATAGTAATTTCGAGTAGGGCTGAGGTCAGGAGGGGACATGGGAGATCCGGTCGGGCTGGAGTCGACCTACCGCGTGGTCCAGTGGGCCACCGGCAATATCGGTACGCGCTCGCTGCGAGCGGTGATCGAGCATCCGCAGCTCACGCTGGCCGGCCTGTACGTGACCACCACGGACAAGGAGGGCCGCGACGCCGGCGACCTGTGCGGGCTCGCTCCGACCGGGGTGGTAGCGACGAGGGACATCGCCGACATCCTGGCCCTGGAGCCCGACTGCGTTCTCTACATGCAACAGGGATGCGACTTCGACGCCATCTGCACCCTGCTGGAAACCGGGGTGAACGTGGTAGCCACCTGTGGCGAGTTCCACCATCCCGAGAGCATGGACCCGGCGGCGCGCAAGCGGGTCGAGGCCGCGTGTGAGCAGGGCGCCGCCACCGTCCACAGCACAGGCAGCAGCCCCGGGTTCATCTCGGAGGCGGTGCCCATCGTGCTTACCTCGATCCAGCGTCGGCTCGACAAGTTGCAGATTCTCGAGTTCGCCGATGTGTCGAGCCGCGACTCGCCGACCATGCTCTTCGACCTCATGGGCTTCGGCAAGGAGCCCGCTGCCTTCGATGCTCGACGGTTCGCACACGGGGCGGTGGCCTTCGGACCGTCGTTGCGGCTGGTGGGAGAGGCGCTCGGCATGCCCCTGGACTCGGTCGAGTCGACCGGCGCGCTGTCCACCGCCACGCGAGACGTCGAGATCGCCGCCGGCACCGTTCGAGCCGGAACCGTCGCCGCCCAGCGCATGACGGTGTCGGGTATTCGGCACGCCGAGCCGCTGATCACCTTCAGCGCCACCTGGTACTGCTCGACCGAGATCGACGCCGACTGGGATCTCCGGGACGGAGGGTGGCGGGTGATCGTCGACGGTGATTGCCCTCTTGATGTCGAGATCCGATTGGCGATTCCGTTGGAGCAGATGGCGGCGACCACGCCTGGCTATACCGCCAATCGTGCCGTCAATGCCGTGCCCATCGTGTGCGAGGCCGCTCCGGGCATTCGGACCACGGTCGAGCTGCCCCAGGTCATCGCCAACCTGAGCACGGCCGGAGGGCCCATGATCGACGACGGCGTTGGCGAAGTCGACGGTCAGGGTGGCCGGAAGTTCGTGCTGTAGTGCAGCTCCCGCTTCGCTTCCCTCCCACCTGGCCCGGGGGGCAGCGATTCGGCGTGCTTGATCCCATGAGAATTTGATGTCATAGTGCGACACGAACCTTCTGGGAGGTGCGCCATGACAGCGCAGAACATGAGTGACGTCTATTACGACCCTTACGACGTAGCCATCGACGCTGATCCGTATCCCGTCTTTCGCCGGCTGCGGGAGGAGGCGCCGCTGTACTACAACGAGGCCCACGACTTCTATGCGGTGAGTCGGTTCGACGACGTCGAGCGCGGCTACCTCGACCCGAAGACATTCACCTCCGGTCGGGGCGGGATCATCGAGCTCATCCGGGCCAACGTCGCGATGCCCTCGGGTGTGCTCATCTTCGAGGACCCGCCCGTGCACACCATCCACCGTCGACTCATGTCGCGGGTGTTCTCAGCCAACCGGGTGGCCGCACTCGAACCGCAGATCCGCAAGTTCTGCGCCCACAGCCTCGACCCGCTGATCGGCGCCGAGGAGTTCGACTTCATCGCCGACCTCGGGGCCCAGATGCCCATGCGGGTCATCGGCATGCTGCTCGGCATCCCCGAGCAGGACCAGGAGACCGTTCGCAACAAGGTCGATGCCAACCTGCGTACCGAGGCCGGTCAGCCCATGCAGGTGTCCGAGAACTTCATCCCCACCGGCATGTTCGCCGACTACATCGACTGGCGGGCCGACCACCCCTCGGACGACATCATGACCGATCTCCTCCAAGCCGAATTCGAGGACGAGACCGGGAACACCCGCCACCTGACCAGAGATGAGCTCCTGACGTACATCAGCGTCATCAGCGGTGCCGGCAACGAGACCACCGGGCGGCTGATCGGGTGGACGGGCAAGGTCCTCGCCGATCATCCCGACCAGCGACGGGAGCTGGTCGAGGACCGGTCGCTCCTCCCCAACGCCATCGAGGAGGTCCTTCGCTTCGAGACGCCGGCACCCCACGCAGCCAGATACGTAGCCCAGGATGTTGAGATCCAGGGCCAGACGGTGCCCGAAGGCAGCATCATGGTGCTCCTCCCGGGCTCAGCCAACCACGACGACCGCCGCTTTTCCGACGGGGACGCCTTCGACATCCACCGGAGTGACGGGAAGTCCCTGACCTTCGGCTACGGGATCCATCTTTGCCTGGGAGCAGCCCTGGCCCGTCTCGAAGGCAGGGTGGCTCTCGACGAGATCCTCAACCGGTTCCCGACCTGGGACGTGGACATGGATCGGGCCACGCTGGCACCGACCTCGACGGTCCGGGGGTGGGAGACGCTCCCGGCTGTCATTTCGTGATTCGGGGAGAGCAGCGATGAGCCTGTTGGACGACAAGGTGGCGGTGATCACCGGAGCGGGCTCGGGCATGGGCAAAGCATCGGTCAGAGTCTTCGCCCGTGAGGGTGCCAAGGTGGTGGCCGCCGACATCAGTGGTGCCGAGCAGGACACGGCAGCCGACGTCGACGGGGATGTCCTCCCCGTGCACTGCGACGTCTCCAGCGAGGCCGACGTGGAGGCCACGATGGCCGCGGCCGTCGAGGAGTTCGGCCGGGTCGATGCCGTACTCAACGTGGCTGGTATCGCCGACGGCGGCGCGCTCACCGAACTGACGATGGAGTTCTACGACCGGCTGATGGACGTCGACCTGAGGGGGGTGATGCTGGGAATGAAGCACGGTATCCGTGCCATGCTCCCTACCGGTGGTGGCTCGATCATCAACTGGTCGTCGGTCGGTGGCCTCAACGGATCGGCCTTCACCAGCGTCTACCAGGCGGCAAAGCACGGGATCATCGGCGCCAGTAAGTCAGCCGCCATCGAGTACGGCACCAAGGGGGTCCGCGTCAACACCATCTGTCCCGGGGTCATCCTCACCGAGATCATGGCCGTGGGGGCAGAGGACTTCATTCCCGACATCGCGGCCAAGGCCGCCCTCAACCGCGCCGGTCTGCCCCACGAGGTGGCCGAGGTCGGCGCCTTCCTGGCCTCTGATCGGGCCTCGTACGTCACTGGTGCGGTCATCCCGGTCGATGGGGGTTGGTCGGCCAAGCTGGCGTAGCAGAAAGAGGACTATGACTGCCACTGCGGAACCCGACTCCGGTGAACCTGTCCGGCCCGAACGATCCTATGACCGCACCCTGCGCCGCGAGCGGGCCGCGGAGACACGCGAGCGGATCGTTGATGCCGGCTCCGAGCTGCTCCACACTGCAGCCGTTCGGGATTGGAACCGACTGACGGTTCGAGCCGTCGCTGCGCGCGCCGGCGTGAATGAGCGAACCGTCTACCGGCATTTTGGCAACGAGCGTGGGCTTCGAGATGCGGTGATGCACCGCCAGGAGGAAGACGCGGGCATCGATCTCGAGGGAATGCAGCTCGGGGATATTGCCAAAGTGACCGCTCAGATCTTTGGCCACGTGTCGACCTATCCGATCGAACCACGCCTGCCACTCGATCCGACGCTCGTCGATGCGAACCAACGCCAGCGAGCAGCGCTGCTCGGCGCGGTCGAGGCGATCAGTGCGCAATGGCCCTCGGGTGATCAGGTGCTTGTGGCCGCCCTGTTCGACGTGCTGTGGAGCGTCGCATCGTACGAGCGCCTTGCTGTCGACTGGCAGATGGATCCCGAGCAGGCCATCCGGGGTGTCGCGTGGGTCATCGGACTGGTCGAGAAGGCGGTTCAGGAGGGTCATGGGCCGGTCTGACTTCGCGTCCGCGTGGACCCTCGTCAAGGAGCGGCAGTTGATTAGCATACGGAGAACGCCAGTTTCTGTTCCCTACGTCGCAGGAGCAACATGACCGAAACCGAACTCGGTGACGTGAACTATTTCCGCGACCCGGAGATGTACCAGGATCCGTACCCGTACTATGAGTGGCTCCGCGACCATGGCCCGGTCTGGGCAAGCCCACGGGGCGTCGTGTTTGTCACCGGATATGACGAAGCAGTAGCCGTCTACCACGACCAGGCGACGTGGTCGAACTGCAACACGGTTGCCGGCCCATTCACCAAGATGTCCTGTCCACTCGAGGGCGACGACGTCTCCGACATCATCGAACAATGCCGCGACGAGCTGCCGTTCAGCGACCAACTGCCTTCGTTCGATCCCCCCAAGCACACCGCCCACCGAGGTTTGCTCATGCGCCTGATCACCCCCAAGCGGCTCAAGGAGAACGGGGAGTTCATGTGGGCGTTCGCCGATCAGACAATCGACGATTTCATCGATCGGAGTGCATGCGAGATCATTCAGGAGTACGCCGTCCCCTTTACCGTCATGGTGATCGCCGACCTCCTCGGTGTTCCCGACGAGGACCGGGATGCCTTCCGAGCCAACCTCGTGAACAAGGTGCGCCCGGCACGAATGGAGCACAAACCACTCGAGTACCTGTACGAGCAGTTCACGCGCTATATCGAGGACCGCCGAGCACGTCCGCGCAATGACATCATGACCGAGATGGCCCTCGCCACCTTCCCGGATGGATCGCTCCCTCCGGTGGACGACGTCATGAAGATCGCCGCCAACCTCTTTTCCGCTGGATCGGAGACGACCGCCCGGCTCATCACCATCTCGTTCAAGATCCTCGGTGACCGACGCGACCTACAACAGGCGCTGCGCAACGACCGCGGCCTGATCCCTGCGTTCATAGAAGAAGCTCTGAGGATCGAGAGCCCGCTCAAGGGTTCCTTCCGGCTGGCCCGCGTCCCCGCGACCGTCGGCGGCCTCGCTTTCCCTGCAGGAACGACCGTCTATGTGATGAACGATGCCGCCAACCGCGATCCTCGCATGTTCCAGAACCCAGCCGAGTTCCGCCTCGACCGCGCCAACGGTCGCCAGCACATCGGATTCGGGCACGGCATCCACACGTGTGCTGGCGCGCCACTCGCTCGGGCGGAGACGATCTGCACCCTCGAGCGGTTCCTGGACCGTACCGACGACATACATATCTCGGAGTCCCATCACGGCCCTGTTGTTGCGCGCCGCTACAACTACGATCCGACATATGCGCTCCGCGGGCTGACCGACCTGCACCTCGAATTCACGGCGTCTGCGTCGGGAAGCATGTGAAGTGCTAGCTGACGAGCTCTTTCTGCCGGATCCTGCGCCGCGGGAGACCAAGTTCACGGTCATTTCGGTGGACGACCATCTCGTCGAACCGCGGCACATGTTCAACGGTCGGCTGCCAAGACATCTGCAGGACCGAGCACCGAGGATCGTCGAGACGCCCGACGGCCGCGAAGTGTGGGCGTTCGAGGGTAGGGACCACTATCAGGCGGGAATGAACGCCATCGTCGGTCGACGGCGCGACGGCATTGTGTTTGAGCCGTTGCGGTTCGAGCACATGCGGCCCGGTTGCTACGACGTCCACGCCCGGATCAAGGACATGGACCTGAACGGCGTGTGGTCATCGGTCAACTTTCCGTCGATGATCGCCGGTTTCTGCGGTCGGGTGTTCTCTCAGGCCGAGGATCCCGAGCTGGGCCTCGCGGTGACGAAGGCCTGGAACGACTGGTTCTTCGAGGAGTGGTATCTGGAGTACCCGAACCGGCTGGTCCCCATGGGCATCACCTTCCTGACCGATCCCGCAGAGGGAGCGAAAGAGATCCGTCGTAACGCCGAGCGTGGCTTCACCTCGGTATCGCTCCCCGAACGGCCACAGCGGATTGGACTGCCAAGCCTGTTCTCGGGCTATTGGGACCCGATCGTTGCCGCTTGTGCCGAGACCGGTACCGTCATTTCCCTTCATGTTGGCTCTTCAGGAAACTACGAGGCGCCCGAGGACGCGGGCCAGCGGCGCGCACAACTCACCTCGACGCTGTTCGGCCAGCTGGCGCTGGCCGCGTGCACCGAATGGCTGTGGTCCGGATACCCGGTTCGCCACCCGAGCATGAAGATCGCCATGTCGGAAGGGGGCATCGGGTGGGTGGCCATGCTGGTCGAGCGGCTCGAAAACATCTGCGACCGCTCGGGTTACGGTCTCGAAGGGATGGATGGCCTGCGCCCAGCCGACGTGCTGCGCCGAAATTTCTGGTTCTGCACCATCGAGGATGTTGTGACGATGGATACGAGGTACACGATCGGGGTGGAGAACATTTGCGTTGAGGTCGACTATCCGCACGGTGACAGTACCTGGCCCGATACCCAGGCGGTCATCGAGAGGCACTGGGGCCACATGCCGACCAATGAGTTGCGGATGATCTGCTGTGAAAACGCAGCGAGGCTCTATCGCTGTCCGCTTCCCGACGTCGTGCGGCCCCTGGACCGCAGGATCAGGCAGACCGTTCCATGAAGGGCTCAACTCAGTTCGGGCGTCGCCGTGTCGCGGCCCGACCTGAGGAGCCTTCCTGAACGTTGGTTCGTCAGCCTTCCCTGGCTGACCACCGACCGGCCGTTGACAAGGACATGTTCGACGCCTTGGGCTCCTGCGTACAGGCGGCCGGCGCCGCCAGGGACGTCGAACCGCATGGCGATGTCATCGCTCTTGACCGTCTCGGGGTCGAGCACGACGAGGTCCGCGTGCCATCCTTGCTCAATTCGCCCGCGCCCCTCGAGTCCGTAGAGACGAGCGGGAACGTCGCTCAGGAGGTGCACCGCCTCTTCCAACGGCAGCAGGCCGCGTTCGCGGACTGCTTCGGCCAGGAGAACGGTCGGGTAGTTGAACGTGGCAAACAGGTCGAGGTGGGCCCCTGCGTCGGACGCTCCGATGACGACCCGAGGATCGCGCCAGAACTCGACTCTCGTCTTCCAGTCCTCTTCGCTTTCACGGGGAGCCGGGGTGCCGAAACTGGTGCGCAGGTCGTCAGCAATGACAATGTCGCACAGCACGTCCCAGGGGTTGCGGCCCTGTTCCTGGGCGATTGAGCCCACGGTGCGCCCGACGTAGTCGCGATTCTCGTCGGCCACGACGTCGAAGATCACCTTGGTTGACCAGTTGGCCACCCGTCTCAGGGGGTTTCCGGGTTGCTGCGCTGAAGCATCCAGGGCGGCGCGAGCGGCCTGGTCGCCCAGGAGCTCCAGCTTCTTCGATCGCGAGAGCGCCATGGGTTCCTCCCAGCCCGGCATGGCGTCGAGCACGAAACCGGACGAGAAGTTCAGCCGGAGAGTGAAGTTCATCGGCACGGTGAGGGCGACCACCTTGCCGCCCCGGTCCCTGGCCAGATCACCCGCACCCAGCTTGGCGCGGCCCTGGGACGCGTCCGCAGCAGAGACCGTCAGCACGTTCCAGTTGAGTTGCCGGCCCGCCGCCGCCGACATGTCGGCCATGAGCTCACTGGCCCACGGCTCAAACGGGCCGACCATCGGAATGAACTCCAGCGACGTTCCCTCGTGCTTGCCCACAACGCGACAGAGCTCGATGAGCTCATCGCGTCCCGCGTGCCGCGAGGGCACCATGTGACCGTCGGCGTCGTTATGGGTTCGCGCCCATGAGGACGAGAACCCGATGCCGCCCGCCTCCAAGCTGTCGTGCAACAGGCGGCCCATGCGGGCGACCTCGTCGGTTGTCGCTTCTCGATGGTTGGCGTCCGCCCCCATCACCACACGTCGGATGGCCGAGTGGCCGACCATGAAACCGGCGTTGATCCCGAGGCTGCCGTCGATGGAGGCGAGGTATTGCTCCGTTGACGTCCAGGACCACGGAACCCCCTGGCGAAGCGCCTCGAGGGGCATGCCCTCCACGCGAGCCAGCATCCGCATGAGGTACTCGCCGTCGGCAGGATCAGTCGACAGGGGGGCGATGGTGAATCCGCAATTGCCGGCCAGTGCTGTGGTGACCCCGTGGAATGGAGAGGGGGTGAGGGCCGAGTCCCAGAACACCTGGGCATCGAAATGAGTGTGGACGTCCACGAAGCCCGGGGTGACGACCATGCCGGTGGCATCGATAATCGAGACCGCCTCGTCGGTGACTCCGCCGACATCGACAATATGGCCGTCCAACACGCCCACATCGGCACGGCGTCGGGGTGTTCCCGTGCCGTCGACAACATCTCCGCCCCGAATGATCACATCCAACATGGGCGACCCTCCCCTTTGGCCTGTCCCGAGTATCCGACCATAGCTGGTGACGAATCTCTGACCCAATTGCCCGGGTGGCGTGGGATCACTGCGTGCCCGTGGCGCGATGTGTCGACGATGAGGGCCCGGCGATCTGGAGGAGCGCATCGGCCACCTGTTGCGGCTCGGTGATCATGAGGTCGTGCCCGGTGTCGATGGCCCACAGACGCCCATCGGCCCGCGCCTGGCCCATCAGCTCGGGGTCCCGGGTGGCCAGGGTCGACGTGCAGACGATGTGGTACTGGGGTATCGCCCACAGTGCGGCCTCGTTGGTGAGTCGGAGGGGCTGCTCGAAGCTCCGCCATGGATGTCCGGTCAGTCGCTCGTCCATCCAGGCGATGTCGGCCGGGTCGGTCACGCCGTAGAACGCTCCCGCGCCGGGAGCGGGGAGGAGCACCAGCTCGGCTCCGTTGACCACCTCACCGTGTGGGCGGGTCGACTCGATGATGGGCCCGGAAACGTCGACGAGCGACTGGTTGTTCACGGGGTTTGCCGCGTCGAGGTACACCAGGCGCCCGATCCGCTCGGCCGCCCTGTCGGCTGTACCGGTGATGACCATGCCCCCGTAGCTGTGACCGACCAAGATGACATCACGCAAGTCCTCGTAGCGGAGCACGGCCGCGATGTCGTCAATGTGCATATCGAGATCGACCTCAGGGCCGATGAGGTGTGATCGCTCACCCACCCCGGTCATGGTCGGCGCGTACACCTCATGACCGGCGGATCGCAGGATGCGGGCCACCCGCTGATAGCACCACCCGCCATGAGCCCCACCGTGTACAAGCACATACGTTGCCATTGCCATCTCCTTGGTCGGCTCGGAACAATCTCTGCGCAGTCACGCTCATCAGCCGCCCGGGTCAGCGGAGTGCGGCGTGCGCTCCGGGCAGCTGCGCCAGATCGAGCTGTACTTCGTCCCGGCGAATGGGCGTGCCGTTCACCAAGACGTGCCGGACGCCGCTGGGCTCTTCGTTGGTCAGGCGTTCACCGTTGGCCGGCAGGTCGCGCACCCGTTTCTGGGGACCGGGACCTACCGTCGCCGGGTCGAACACGCACACATCGCCGAAGTAGCCCTCGCGCAGATAGCCCCGTCGTTCAAAACCGAACACGTCCGCAGGCTCGCCGGTCAGCTTGCGGATGGCCTGCTCGAGCGGCATGATCTCGCGCTCTCGGACCCACTGGCCGAGCAAGTCGGTCGGGAGCGGCGCATCGCACAGTTGATCGACGTGTGCCCCCGCATCGGTGAGCCCCAGGACCACGTGATCCTCGGTCAGCAGCAGGCCCACCGCTTCGGGGTCGTCGTTGGCGATGTAGGCCCGGAACCGGGTCCCCAGGTCCTCGGCCAGCGACAGCTCGCAGATCACGTCCAGCGGGCTGGAGCCGCGCTCACGGGCAATGTCCGTCACCCGCCTGCCCACCAGCTCAGGAAACCGCTCCGATTCGGACACCTCGTAGGTGTCCCAGCGGGGCTTCATCCCGGTGGACCCCTGCTCGAGGTCGTTGAACGCCAGCGTCCGCCACTCCTGATCCCTGAGCGCGGCCACGCGGACCTCGCGGCTCACCTTCATCAGCTCGGCGAACACCTCGCCCACGTTGAGGTTGTACGCGTCGGCCAGCGTGAATTGCATGGTCAGTGGGCGCGGGGTGACTTGCGGCCAGACGTTGGCGCCCCGGGCGATGCCCTCTTCGTGCAGCTTGACCGTCTTGAGATGGCTCCCGTTCGAGGCGGCGAACAGCGGCCCGGTGAACGGACGGCCCACACGCGGCTGCCAGGTGTAGACGTCGGCATACTCGCACTGCCAGCCGGGCGTGGTCAGTACGACGCCCTTGCCTGATGCGCCCGCCGTCATGAACAGCGCTTCCACCTCGTCCATCTCGGCAAAGCGGCTGGGGACGGGCTTGCCGTCCACGCCCCGGTGGGCAAACGAGAAGCTGGTCGAGAACCCAGCCGCGCCGATGGCCAACGCCTCGCTCAGCAGTTGGCACATGCGATCGATCTCTTCAGCGGTGGCGGCGCGTTCGTAGGCGGCATCGCCCATCACGTACAGCCGCAGGGCGGTATGCCCGATGTAGGCGGTGAAGTTGAGCGCCGTCCCCCGGCGCTCGACCAGAGCCAGATAGTCAGGAAACGTCTCGAAATCCCAGACGATGCCGGCGGTGAGCGACGCCGCGTCCATGCCTTCCACGTTCTCGAGGGTATGGACGATCACGTCGTGGTGCTCGGGCCGGCACGGAGCAATCGAGAATCCACAGTTGCCGGCCACCACCGTGGTGACTCCGTGGTACGAGGACGGCTTCAGCCCTGGGTCCCAGAACACCTGAGCGTCGAAGTGGGTGTGGATGTCGATGAAGCCCGGGGCTACGGCACAACCCGATGCGTCCAGCTCCACCGTGCCCTCGAGGTGTGGGCCGATCTCCTGGATGACGCCGTCGCTGATGGTCACATCGGCGACACGGCCGGGGGAGCCGCTCCCGTCGAAGACCGTTCCGCCGGTGATAACCACATCAGCCGTCATGTGTTCTCCTCCAAGTACGTCATGAACTCCACGAGATTCCCGTCCGGGTCGCGCACGTAGACGCTCGAGCCGGCAGCCCGGCGGCCGCCCTCTCGCGCCACTGGACCCTCTTCGATCTCGACCCCAGCCCGGTCGAGCAGCGATTGCAGCGACTCCTGGGAACCGTCCCACACCAGGCAGAGGTCGCCACACGGTGGCGTGGCTGCGGGCGCCCGCAACGAGAAGTCCCGCTCCCACAGCTCCGGGCGATGGAAGTTGATCATCTGGTCGCCGAAGTAGACCTGGACCAGATGGGGATTCTCGGCCACGGGAAAACCGAGCGAGCGATAGAACTGGATCATGGCCTCGGTGTGTTCCATCGGAAGGGCGATGTGATCGAAGCCGAGAACCGTTCCCGCCGGAGCGGGGTCTCCGTGGTCAGCCGACATGGTCGAAGTGGTACAGCGTGGCGCAGTTGATGGCGGTGATCTTGCGGCGGTCTTCGGCCGGGAGGGCGCCCAACGTATCGTCGATGGCCTGCTGGGAATCGGGGAAGGTGCTGTCGGTGTGCGGGTAGTCCGACGCCCACATGCAATGGTCGGCACCGAGGAGCGGGATGAGCTGTGGCGCCAATGGCTCCTCTTCGAAGGTGGCGATGATCTGCCGCTCGAACAGCTCGGTGGGCGAGATGCTCGGTGCGTAGTCGATCGTCTCTCGCAAGTTCTCCCACTCCAGGTCCATCCGCCTCAAGTAATAGGGGAGCCAGCCCACGCCCGATTCGGCCAGCACAAGTCTGAAACCGGGGTGGCGCTCGAGCGCCCCCGAGAAGACCATGATGGCGAGCGCTTCGTCGAGCTGCAACGGCAGGAGCGACGCGAACGCCGCCGACTGCCACCTCCCGATCTGATAGCTCAGCCTCGGGGAAGCTCCTCCTTTGATGTGGAAGCTCAGGGGCAACCCGGTCTGGTCGGCCGCGGCCCACAGCCGATCCCACGCTGGATCACCGGCGTCGAAATCGAACACGTCGATGATGGCGCCGCGATGGCCGATCTTGGCACAGCGTTCGAGCTCTGCCACCGCCGCCTGGGGGGAGTGGCTGGGCAAAAAGGGGAGGATGCACAACCGGTCGGGGGCAGCCGCGTTGAACTCCTCGAAGGCCCAATCGTTCCATGCCGCGTAGCAGACGGTCTGCAGGTCCGGTTCGGGGATCGAGAGGGTCAGGGGCACGGGTCCGTAGATGACCGAGGCCCACAGGCCGTCGCGGTCCATGTCCTCCAGCCGCAGTTTCGGGTTGCTGGCCCGGAAGCCGTCGTCTTCGATGCCGGCGCGCCCGATGGCACTGACGCTCTTGACGGCGTCGGCACCCGACCCGTGTCCGCTGCGGCCGAGCACCCGGTCGTCGGACACCCAGGTCGGCTGGCCATCGCGGTCGACAACCCGCGGCGCCCGTTCGGCCTGGTCCTCGGGTAGCCGGGATTGCCACAATTCCGGGGGCACGGCCCGCAGATCGAGGTGATCGTCACAGGAGTAGATGCTCGAAGCGTCCATGCGCTGGTTCCTTTCCTGTCGGCGTCTCCGCCGGGCTAGGCCACCCGGTAGCGGATCGGCAGGTGCTTGATGGCCCCGTTGATCGAGGAGTTGAGACGCTCCACCGGCCCCGACTGCTCGATCAATGTCATGCGGGTGAGCAAGAGGCCGAACATGGCCTGGACCTCGGCCCTGGCTATGTGGGCACCCATGCAGAGGTGCGGGCCGAAGCCGAAGACGAGGTGCTGGTTGGGTTGGCGATCGATCCGGAACTGGAACGGATCCTCGAAGACGTCTTCGTCTCTGTTGGCCGACGCCCAGTACAGGGCCACCTTGTCGCCGGCGCCTATCTTCGTCCCCCGCAGCTCGCAGTCCTCAGTGGCGGTCCGGGCGAAGTAGCTGATCGGGGTGACCCACCGAAGAATCTCCTCGACGGCATCGGGCAGCAGCTCGGGGTGGGCCCGCAGCTTCTCCCACTGGTCAGGGTGCTCGCAGAAAGCGAGCATTCCGCCGGCGATGGCGTCACGGGCCGTCTCGTTGCCCGCCTCGACCAGCAACTCGCAGTAGGAGACGAGTTGGCGCTGGTTCAAGGGCTCGCCTTCGATCTCACTCTGGGCCAACTCGGTGACCAGGTCGTCCTGGGGGTCGCGGCGGCGCTCGGCGACCAGCTGCTCAAAGTAGCGATGCAGCTCACCGCGGGCCCGCATGGAGGTCTGTCCCGGGCTCTCGCCCTCCCTTCGGTACTCCGAGTCATCCTTTCCGATGATCTCGTTGGTCCACTGGAAGAGCTGCTCCCAGTCGTTCGGAGGCACGCCGAGAACCCAGGCGATCACCCCGACGGGAAGCGGTGCGGCGAACGTGTCGACGAAGTCGCTCTGGCCGAGCTCGCCACCGGTCGCCGCCCTGTCGACGATGTCGAGGGCGATGCGTTCGATCTCGTCACTCTTGGCTCGGACCGCTCTTCGGCTGAACTTCCGGTTGGCCAGCTGGCGCATCGGACCGTGCCGCGGCGGGTCGAGGTAGACGATCATCTCCGAGGCGGCCACCCCACCCACGTCCTGGTCCAGCGTGATTCCTTGCGCGCTCGAAAAGAGCTGCGGCTGGGAGGCGGCCTGGACGATGTCGGCGTGCTTGGTGATGGCCCAGAAGGGCGCATGACCCGGCGGCTCGATGTAGGCCACCGGGGCCTCGGCCCGGAGTCGGGTCCACACGTGGTGCGGATAGCCATCTCGTGCGAACCGGGCCGGGTCCACGAGGTCGAGCGGATCGATGTCGACGGTCATGGACACCTCAGGCTCCTCTGCCGGCTCGGGGACACGGGCCACCTCCTCACACTGGACTGATGGGTCACGACGGGCTTTCGGCCATGGGGCGGGACCCGCCAACGCGGCCCTCATCGTCGTCGGACCGGGCACGAGAAGCGGGAGCCGGGGTCAGGGAGGTCTCCGACACGCGCCCTGCCACCTTGGTGAGGGCTCGATAGACCAGGTTGCCCGAAGGCCACTGGGTCACGATCTTCCCGGTTTCCGACTTGAAGTAGTTGCTGCTCATCGTCCAGGACGTCCCCTTCATCTTGGACTGCAGCCATGCGTACCACACGGCTTCGAAGGACGGTCTGACCTCGATGGCGCTGAGGCCTTCGCGCTGCATGCGCCGCAGGGCACGTACGGCGTACTCGGCTTGGGCCTCGAGCATCGAGACGAGCTCGCCACCGTTCGTGCCCGGCCCATAGACCAGGAAGAAATTGGGAAACCCGGGCACGGTGATGCCGAGGTAGGCACGGGGCTCGCCCGCCCACCGCTCTTGGAGGGTCTCGCCCGTCCGGCCCACGACCCGAAGCCGGGCCAGATAATTGGCGGCCTGGAATCCGGTGGCCATGACGATGGCATCGACGGAGCGCTCCACCCCCGTGGCATCGACGATCCCCGAACGGGTGACGCGTGACACGGCCCTGGGGACCAGCTCGACGTTGTCCTTCTTGAGGGCGGGATAGAACGTAGTGGCCATGATCGGTCGCTTGCCGGGGACTGGGTACCGGGGGGTGAGGGCCTCGCCGAGGTCGGGACGGTCGGCGAACTCGCGGGCGATGTAGTCGAGGCACGCCTGCTGCCGCTGCCCGTGCAGCGTGGTGCCCGGCCGGAACATGGCCCCACCCCAGAGGCTCGACTCGATGAGCCAGCGCAACCTGGAGCGGTGCAGGGCCCGCCGCCAGGGCTTGGCCAACATCGCACGTTCCTCCTCGGTGAGGTCGCGTTCGAACTTGGGCGTCACCCACCCGGGCTCCCGTTGGAACAGGTAGAGCCGCTTGACGATGGGTTGCAGGGCCGGCACGACCTGGGTGGCGGTGGAGCCACTCCCGACGACGGCCACGACCTTGTCGGACAGGTCATGGTCGTGCTCCCATCGGGAGGTGTGGAAGACGGGTCCCTCGAAGCCCTCCAGTCCGGGCCAGTCCGGATAGCGGGGCACGTTGAGGAACCCGACGGCGCTGATCACCGCGTGGAACTCCTGGGCCGAACCGGTATCGAGGACGACGTTCCAGACGTGGCGGTCCCTGTTCCATGTGGCTGATCGGACCCCGGTACCGAGCTGCAGGTGTGCTCGGAGGTCGAACTCGTCGACCGTCTCTTCCAGGTACTGCTGCAGTTCGGACTGCCGAGCGTGGGTGCGGGTCCAGGCGTGTGACTTGAACGAATAGGAATAGAGGTTCGAGTGCACGTCGACCTCGGCGCCCGGATAGGTGTTGTCCCACCAGGTCCCTCCCACCCCGCGGGACGCCTCGTAGATGGTGAAGGTGTCGATGCCTGCTCGCTTCAGCTTCACGCCGGCACCGATCCCACCGAATCCGGCGCCGACGATCGCCACCCGTGGCGTTCCGGTCGGACCGAACAGCCTCGTGGCCTTGGAGCTCACCACCGCTCGTCCCGGCCAGGCGCCGACGGCCTGACGTCGGTCGGGCGATTGTCGTTCACGAGGTGATGACGGGCAGGGTGTCCCAACCCCGCACCGTCGATGTCCGGGCCTGGACGGCGTTGTCCCAGTCGATCTCCCAGCGGGGGAAGCGCTTCAGTACCTCGTCGAGGGCGACCCGGCCCTCCATCCGGGCGAGATGGGCCCCGAGGCAGAAATGGATGCCGTAGCCGAAGGTCAGGTGACGCCCGCTGTCCCGGTGGATGTCCAGGCGATCGGGATCCTCGTACCTGCGCTCGTCGCGGTTGGCCGAGGCGTTGAGCAGCAGCACGATGCTTCCGGCGGGCACCGTCTGGCCGTACCACTCGGCGTCGGTGGTGACCAGCCGGGCCTGGACGGGGGAGGGCGGCTCGAAGCGGAGGATCTCCTCGATGGCATTGGGAATGAGGTCCGGATTCCCAACCAGCTGGTCGCGCTGATCGGGATGCTCGGCCAGGAGCTTGCCCGTCCAGCCGATGAGCCGGGTCGTGGTCTCGTTCCCGGCTCCGGCCAGAAGGCCGAGGTAGCCGAGGATCTCATCCCGGGTGAGGGTCCGGGTGGACCCGTCCTCGTCGGTGAACTCGGCCTGCAAGAGCTCGGTCATCAGATCGTCGGAGGGGTGGTCGGCCCGCCAGTCGATGTACTCGGCGAACTCCATCCCCATGCCCTCGCTCACGGCCGATTCCGGCATCACGCCGTCGTCGAGCCTGAGGCCGTCATCGATCCTGTCGCGGATGGCCTCCTGGTCGCCTTCGGGGATGCCCAGGAGCATCCCGATCGTCCGCATGGGCATCTGGGCCCCGAGGTCCTTGATGAAGTCGAACCCGGGTGAGCCGACAAGGGGGTCCAGGCTGCGGGCGCAGAACTCCCTGACCTGGGGCTCGATCGACGCCAAGCGCCGGGGGGTGAACACCCGACTGAGAAGCCCCCGGTGCAGGTCGTGCTGGGGTGGGTCCTCGAAGATGAAGAGCCCCGGCGGCATCTCCATCTTGGCCTTGATCACCTCGAGGACGGATCCCTCCGCCGAGCTGTAGGTCTGCCAGTCGGAAAGGCCGCGCTCGACGTCGTCGAAGCGACTGAGGGCGTAGAAGTCGTACTTCTCGTTGTAGTACAGCGGCGCCTCGTCACGGAGCCGTTTCCAGACGCGGTAGGGATCGGCGTCGATCTCGAAGTCGTAGGGGTCGTAATAGATGTCCGATGTCGTGCTTGCCATGAACCCTCCCGTTGCATGCCCGGGCCGAGAAGAGCCGGGCCGAGACATCCCGATTCTTCGAAGCCGTGTCGCTCCGCCGATCCCCCACCAGCATGGGCCGCAAGGCCCAGGTTGGCGTCAATTGAGTTTTGACATCGGTATCAATACTAGCCGTGATATGCGGGACTCGTCAGATCACACCCGGGCGATTCGCCCGCCCGGGTCGACGGGTCGGTGCGGGGGTCGATCATTCGGCGGGGGGCCGCTCCTTCATCGCCGTCCTGAGCAGTCTGAACTGGTTCACCGGAGGTCCGGCCACCGTCCCACCGTCCACGGGCATGACGATCCCGGTGATCTGCGCCGCTCGCTCACTGGCCAGGAACAGCACGGCATTGGCCACATCCTCGGGCTCACCATGGCGCTGCAGCGGTTGGGTGAGCTCGATGGTTCGGTTGAGGTCGTAGTTGGTGATGCCCGTGGGAATGTGGCCCGGGGCGATGCAGTTCACCCGTATGCCGTACTCGGCCAGGTCGATGGCAATCGACCGGCTGAACTGGATGACCGCCCCTTTGGAGATGCGGTAGGCCACCGGCATGGCACCACCGGTGAGGGCGCCGATCGATGAGTTGTTGATGATCGATCCTCCGCCGTGCTCGGCCATATGGCGAGCGGCCCGCTGACTGCCCACCATCGTCCCGTAGAGGTTCACCGCCATCACCCGGTCGAAATCGGACAGGTCGTTGGTCAGGAAGCGGTCGAAGGAGCTGGGGATGCCGGCGTTGTTGAACATGACGTGGAGGCCGCCGAACTGGCCGATGGTGAAGTCGACCAGTTCCTGGACCGCTTCGGCGTCGGCGACATCGGTTTGCTTGAAGGCAGCGGCGTCACCCAGGTTGGTGGCGACCCCCTCACCCTGCTGGGAGTTGACATCGGCAACGACCACCTTGGCTCCCTCGGCCACGAAGAGCTTCGCGGTGGCGAGGCCGATCCCGCTGCCGCCCCCGGTGATGATCGCGACCTTCCCTGACAAATCATGGGCCATCTGCTACTCCTCCGGTCGGGCGGCACGGGTCCGCAATACGTTGATGGTGCCTCTCGTCAGCCCGGAAGATAATCGAAGTCCGCCTCTTCGCCCGGCCGTCGATTTCGGAGCGGGCACTTGACGGCACCGCTTCCAGCTGATTCGACTGGTGCACGCGCCGGGCGATGGTTCCGGTGATGAGTCGAGTCGGACTCCGGCGAGGCAACGAGATCCATGGCACAAGCCATGTGCCCGAACCGCAAGACGAAAGCCGGTAGAGAGCGATGAGTGAGACGGTCGAGACATTCCGGGTCGACGTTGACGACTCGGTGCTCGAGGACCTGCACGATCGTCTGGGCAGGACTCGATTCCCGGACCAGATCGTTGGCACCGGCTGGGAATACGGGATCCCCATCGATTACCTACAGGAGTTGGTCGGGTACTGGCGCGACGCCTACGACTGGCGGTCCGAGGAGGCGCGGCTGAACGAGCTCGCCCACTTCTGCACGGCCGTCGATGGGCAGCTGATCCATTTCATCCACGCACGGTCGCCTCATGCCGATGCGATGCCCCTCCTGCTCACCCACGGCTGGCCGGGATCGGTGGTCGAGTTCCTGGACGTCATCCCCCGTCTCACCGATCCGGAGGCCCACGGCGGCCGGGCGGCTGACGCCTTTCACGTGATCGCCCCGTCCCTGCCCGGATACGGCTTCTCCGAGCCTCCGCGCACGCCCGGCTGGGATGTCAGGCGCATCGCCCGGGCGTTCGTCGCCCTCATGAGCAGGCTGGGCTATGGGCGCTACGGCGCCCAGGGAGGTGACTTGGGCGCCCAGGTCACCACCAGGATCGGTGTCCTCGACCCGGAGCACTGCGCCGCCATCCACCTGAACATGCCCATCGGAACGCCGTCGCAAGATGGCGCCCCTCTCACCGAGGTGGAAGAGGCGGACCTGGCCGACATGCAACGCTTTCAACGCGAGGAAGCCGGGTATGCAAACGAGCAGGGGACCAAGCCCCAGACCGTGGGTGTCTCGCTCAACGACTCGCCCGCCGGCCTCCTGGCCTGGATCGTGGAGAAGTTCCGAGGCTGGAGCGACTGTGATGGTCACCCCGAGAATTGCTACACGAGGGACCAGCTGATCACCAACGTGATGCTGTACTGGGTGACACAGACCGCCACTTCTTCGGCCCGGTTGTACTGGGAGAGGGGTCATGGCGATGCATTGAGCGAGCCCCCGCCCTTCATCGCCGTTCCCACCGGCGTGGCCCGCTATCCGAAAGAGCCTCTCCGCTGGCCCCGGTCCTGGGTCGAGCGGCAGTACAACGTCACCCACTGGGTCGACATGCCACGCGGCGGCCACTTCGCGGCGATGGAACAGCCGGAGCTGTTCGCCGACGATCTACGCCAGTTCTTCCGAACGGTGCGGGGTGCCTGATGTCGGATGCTGAGGAAGTCACCGCGCTCGTGCACTCTTACGCCCTTCTGCTCGATGGGGGCGACACCGAGGCGGTGGTGGCCCTGTTCGAGCATTCGACCCTGCGATCGGAGCCCAACGGCTCACTGCTGCGCGGGAGCGATGAGATCAGACCGATCTACGAGCGCCTCACGGTGGACGGTGCCCCGAGGACGAAGCACCTCCTCACCAACCTGACCGTTGACGTCGAGGCCGACGGAGGTACCGCCTCGTCGCACTGCTACTGGACCGTCCTGCGCGAGGTGACGACCGGGGGGATCGACGTCATGCTTTCGGGCCAGTACGTCGACCGGTTCGAGAAGGTGGACGGGAGGTGGTGGTTTGCCGATCGCCTGATCAGGGTCGATCTCGGGGGCGGTCAGGTGGACGATCGCGGGCGAACCTAGCCCTTCGGCTTGAGCAGGCCCTCCAGGTTCGCCCTGGTCCCGTCGTCCTGCCACTGCTCGCTCGCCTGCCGGTCGAGCGCTCGGCCGCCCTCGTCGTCCATGGCCGACAGCGCCGCCCGGCGGATCGACGCTTTGGCCAAGGCAAAGGCACGAGGATCGAACGACGCCAGCTGCTCTGCCGCGGACAGGGCTGCGGCGGCCAGCTCGGATCGGGGGAGGCGTCGGTGGGCCAGACCGAACCGACAGGCCTCGTCGGCATCGAGCAACCGGGCATCGAACATCAGCTGTTCGGCATGGGGGCCGCAGGCGTGCTTCAGCAGCTCGATGGCAAAGGTGGGAAACGCCACCCCGACCCGGAGCTCGGTGACGCCGATCCGGGCGTCTTCGGCAATGAGTCGCTGGTCGCAGGCGCAGGCCAGCAGGCAACCACCGGCAATGGCCGATCCGTTGATGGCGGCGACGGTTGGCTTCGAGCACCGGAACAGGGCGACGATGGCCGTGCTCAATGCGCTCAGGAGCTCCCGGGTGTGGGCCTGGTCGTGTTCCAGGACGTCTTTGACATTGACGCCGGCCGAGAAGAGGGAGCCCGCACCGGTGACGATGAGTGCGCCGATGCGCGGGTCCTGTTCGCACAGATCGACGCATGCGACCACCTCATCCAGCACCTCCCGATCCAGGGCGTTGACCTTGTCGCTGGCCAGGGTGAGCACGGCCGTCCTGTCCGTCCGAGACATCGTGATTCGCTGGAACTGCGGTGTGTCCGTCACCATGCGGTCCTTTCCCATCGGCTTGAGGAGAGGCAGCGTAGCCACAGGCTCCGAGCCGCGCCGCTCCGGATCCCGTTCCTTCGACGTCATGCGAGGAAAGGCCCCGGCGCCATACGCCGGGCACCCGGCTGGAGGCAGGGCGAACGCGCCCGTGCAACCGCTCCCACGTTGGTGACACACTTTGGATGCGACCCGTCGAGGT